>NZ_PJJK01000109.1:0-101170 GCF_002929785.1 Cryobacterium sp. Y62
CTGGGACCCAACGCAAACCTGGCGCCCCGCCCACACCCACCCAGCCAACACCCCCAGCCCAGAACCACCCTGGCGCACCTAACCTCGACTGTTCCCAATATGGCGGAGCGTTGTCGGTGGCTTAGCGTCTATCGCTGAACGAGTCTGGCCTCGTTCTGAATTTGCCGCAGCGACAGCCGAGTGGGTCACACCCCCGCGCGAATGCACTGCGGATGCGATACTGGGCGCAACAAGCGAGCAATCATGGAATGGGTAGCGATGTCTATTGGCACCGTCACCGCTATAGCCGTGGTCGTCGTCGCCATCTGGCAGCTCATCATTCCGGCGTTTCCACTTATGGGTGCGTTCATCTGGATCTCCCGGGGACAGGACTCCGTCGCCCGCCGCGCCCCCAGCCCGCGGGACTGAACCTGTCAGTGCTTTCGACGGGCGAGGAAGGCGTCCATTCGAGTGAACTTGGCCTCGGATTCGAACAGAATCGACTGGGCGACGTTGTCGACGAGTGGATGTGCCGCCCGCGGAGCGTGGAAAACTTCCTTGGCCAGACGGGTCGCCAGCGGGTCCTGCGCGGCGATGCGGTCGGCCAGCGCGTGGGCAGCAGTGAGCAGGTCGTCGGGGTCGTGCAGCTCGGTGACCAGATGCACGGCAAGGCATTCTAGGGCGCTCAGGATGCGTCCGGCCAGGATGATCTCCTTGGCCACCGGCTCACCGACGAGCTCGGCCAGTCGCCAGAGCGCACCGGCGGCAGGCAGAATGCCGAGGGCTGTCTCTGGATTTCCGATCCGGGCGCTCGTGGAGGCAATGCGAAAGTCGGCCGCATAGGCCAGTTCGGCGCCGCCGCCGAGCGCCCAGCCGTCGATCGCGGCGATCACCGGCATCGGCAGCTTCGCGATGCGTGAGAACAGCCCGGAATTGATGCCGAGCAGCGCGTCGTCGCGGCGGCGTTCACGCAGCTGGGCGATATCGGCGCCCGAGGCGAAGACACCGTTCGCGCCGCTGATGATCAGGATGCGCGGCTGCTGCTCCAGTTCGGCGCAAATTGCATGCAGCTCACCGATCATGCTCTGGTCGATGGCGTTGCGCACGTCGGGCCGGTCCAGTTGCACGTGTACTCGGTCGTCGCGGCGCTCAATCGTGAGGGTGTTCGGGGTACTGGTCATTGTGGGACGTCTCCGTTGAGGTCGGGGCTGGAATCGGGGTCAGTCGTGCCGGCCGGGAACACCCGCTTGTAGCTGCGGCCGTCGGGCAGGGTCACCGTGCGGCTGACCAGGGTGCCACGCCGCACCTGCAGGTAGATGGCCTGGGCACTCACACCACGTTCGGCCGCTGCATCGGCGACGGACAGCCCGGGGAGGTCGGTCGGCACGCTGCTCGGCCGCACGGATCGTTTGCGGCCGGCTTCGAGGCGGGCGCTGATCTCGTCGTCGGTGCCGCCCCAACGCCATTTTGCCGCCGGAGGTTTGAGTCCGGTCGCATCAGCGATCTGATCCCATGGCACGTCGTCCGCGAGGGCGCCGCGAACGGCGGCGAGGGTGGCTGGGTCATTATCGAGAGCGGTCTGCAGCAAGCGGATGGCCCGCAGCCGATCCAGGGACGAGCCCGCGGCATCCGTTTGCAGCGTCAGCAACCGCTCGAGCGCGGCCGCCGTTGTCGGCGCCAGAAATGATCCCATGCGTGGTCCCTCGTCAAATCGGCTGCGACTGGAGGCAGCAGCCCTATCTTGCCAGACCCAAGGCGTCGTTTGAACAGATCAAGCCAGTACGACGACCGAGTGCGGGGCCAGCTGCAGGGCGTTGGGCAGTCGGCCCTGTAAGGCATCGCCAGCGGTGGCGAAGGCGAGCACGATCTCTCCCCCGCCGGCCGGGATGCGCACCGAACGCTCGCCGAGGTTGATCAGAATCTTGGTGCGGCCACGATGCAGCCGCAGCCACCCCTCGGCCGCATCACATTCGACGGCGATCTGGTCGAACCGGGGATCGGTGACGTCGGGATGTGTGCGGCGCAGCACCGCCAGCGCACGGTAGAACTCGAGCAGTCGAGCGTGCTCGGGCTCGACCTGTTCGCTCCAGTTGAGCTTGGAGCGCTCAAGCGTCACCGGGTCCTGCGGGTCCGGGACGATCGGCGGATCCCAGCCCATGCGGGCAAACTCGCTGATGCGTCCGGTGGCCGTTGCCGTGCCGAGTTCGGGTTCGGGATGCGAGGTGAAGAACTGCCAGGGCGTCGTCGCTCCCCATTCCTCCCCCATGAACAGCATTGGCGTATACGGCCCGAGCAGGGTCAGCGCCGCGGCAATCGCGAGCTGGCCGACATCCAGCTGGGCGCTGAGCCGGTCACCAACTGCCCGGTTGCCGATCTGGTCATGATTCTGGGAAGCGACGACCAGCCGCCAGGTGGGTGTCCGTTCCCGGTCGATACGGCGACCATGGGTGCGCTCGCGAAAACTCGAATAGGTGCCGTCGTGAAAAAACCCGTGGGTGAGTACCTTGGCCAGTGCGTCGAGCGGCTCGAAGTCGGCGTAGTATCCCGAGGTTTCCCCGGTGAGGGCGACGTGCACGGCATGATGAAAGTCGTCGCTCCACTGGGCGTCGATGCCGTAACCGTTCGCCTCTCGAGAGGTAATGAGGCGCGGGTCGTTCAAGTCGGATTCGGCGATCAGGGTGAGTGGCCGCCCGGTCTTAGCGCTGAGCGCGGCGACCTCGACGGCGAGTTGTTCGAGCAGGTGGGTGGCACTGCTGTCGCGCAGCGCGTGCACGGCGTCGAGTCGCAGGCCGTCGACGTGGTAGTCGCCGAGCCACATAAGTGCGTTGTCGAGAATGTAGCGGCGCACCGGGTCGGAGTGCGGCCCGTCGAGGTTGAGTGAGGATCCCCAGGTATTACCGGCGGCCTCACTCAGGTACGGACCGAACTGTGGCAGATAATTGCCACTCGGACCGAGGTGGTTGTAGACGACATCCTGAATGACACCGATACCACGCTGGTGACAGGAATCGACGAACGTCTGGTACGCGGCCGGACCGCCATAACCTTCGTGCACGGCGTACCAGAGCACACCGTCGTAGCCCCAGTTGTGGGTGCCGTTGAAGGCGTTCACCGGTAACAGCTCGACGAAGTCGACGCCGATCGATTGCAGGTGATCTAGCCGCGTGGCGGCCGCTTCGAGGGTGCCCTCTGGTGTGAACGTTCCGAGGTGCAGCTCATAGATGACGGCGCCGGCCAGCTGTCGACCGGTCCAGCTGGCGTCTTGCCAGATATGGGCCGACACATCGAAACTGCGCGACAGGGCGTGCACCCCGGCAGGCTGCCGCAGCGATCGCGGATCAGCGTACGGCCCGCGCCCGTCCACGATGAAGCCGTAGTCGAACTCGGAGTGCACCGCCGGTCGAGCGGATGCCGGGAGTTCCCACCAGCCGTCGTCGCGCGCGGCAAGTTCCAGCCGTCTAGTACCCAACATCAGGTGCATGGTCTGCGCGTCGGGTGCCCAGACCTCGAATTTCTGCTCATTCATGCGTATCGTCCGATGCGGTTGGGCGGGCGGACTCGGTCATCGGCAGCCACTAATAACGCCACCGGATAGCGGGCCAGCACATCGGCGACTCGCAGGCTCGGGCCGTCAAAGCGCTGGCGAGTGAGCACATCGACAACGGTGCGACCGGCCACGGCGATGGCCGTGTCGCCCCAGCCGCCGGCCTCATGCAGCCCAATCGGCAGCCGCGTGGTCAGGGTGATCGCCCCGCCGCGGTCGAACGCCACAACGTTGTTCGAGGCCGGGCCGAAGGCGGGTACGGGCAGGTAGCGGGTGAACAGGTCCGGCCGGTCGCGGCGCAGATGCAGGGCGCTGGAGGTGACCAGCAGTTTGGCCGCGCCGGTCTCGTCGACCGGCGGGAGCCATCCGTTCTCAAGGCGGGTCAGCAGGTCTCGGCGCCGCGCATAGTCGACCGGGCGACGATTGTCGGGGTCGACGAGCGATGTCTCCCACAGCTCGCTGCCTTGGTAGACGTCGGGGACGCCCGGCATGGTCAGCTGCAGCAGCTTCTGGGTGAGTGAATTGCTCCACCCGGGCTGCTGCAGCCGGTCAACCAGTGCGATGAGAAGTTCGCGGGTCGGCCCCGACGCGACGGCGGCCGTGACGAGGTCGCCGAGAGCCGCTTCGAAACCGGCGTTCGACTGCGTCCAGGTAGTCGCCGTGCCAGCTTCGCGCGCGGCCTTGAGCGCATAGGCGGCGAGCCGCTCCCTGCTGGCAGGCCAGGCACCCACGATGGCTTGCCAGAGCAGATTCTCGAAAGGCGCATCATTGAGCGGATGCGCCGCCCGCAGCTGCCCGAGCGCGGCCTCCCACTCGGCGGGGATCTCGGCGAACACCGCAATGCGTGCGCGCACGTCTTCGCCGCGTTTGGTGTCGTGGGTCGACAGCGTCGTCATCGAGTGCGGAAAACCCGCCTGCCGCGTGCGCTGCCGCTCGTGAAATTCAGGCGCCGTCACAGCGAACTCGTCGGGGTCGGCACCGACCTCGTTGAGCGAGGTCAGCCGACTGAATCGGTAGTAAGCCCGATCTTCCACACCCTTGGCCATGACCATGCCCGAGGTCTGTTGAAACCGCACTGCGGCCAGATGTCCCGGGTCGCCTAGCAGGGGCAGCAGCCGGTCGATCTCGGACTGCAGTTCCGGGCGCTGGAAGGCCGAGCGGCGAGCCGCCTCGCGCAGGTTCTCCAGGCCAACGGGCAGGTAGGAGCGATAGACCGGAAACCAGGCCAGCAGGTCGGCCAGAGCCTCAATTGTGGGTTCCAGGTTTTCCGCATCGCTCGGCACGAGTCGGGCGATACGCAGCACCTCGGAACGCAGAATGCCGTCGGTCACGTCACGCTTGTTGCGATAAACCAAGTCGGACCAGCCGGTGGCAACGCCCTGCAGCCTGGTCTCGAGCGCGTCGAGAGGCTCTTGGCCGGCCGGATCGACGAGCACCCGGTCGACGTCGGCGAGGGCGTCATAACCGGTGGTGCCGGCGGTCGCCCAGCTGGCCGGCACCGCCTCGCGCCCTTCCAGGATCTTCTCGATCAGAACGTAGCAGCCATTGGTGGCCCGCCGCAGGGATTCCAGGTAGCCGGCCGGATCGGCGAGCCCGTCGGGGTGGTCGACCCGCAGGCCCTGCACGAGGCCGTCGCGTACCCAGCGCACGATCTCACGGTGCGATTCCTCGAACACCCAGGGCACCTCGACCCGGATGCCGGCGAGACTGTTCACCGCAAAGAATCGGCGGTAATTCAACTCGGTGTCGGCGCGACGCCAGTTCACGAGCTCATAATTCTGTCGATCGTGCACGACGATGGGGCTTGCTCCATCGTCGGCGGTTCCGGAGGCCAGCGGATAACGCATGGAGAAGTAGCGCAGCTCGCCGTCCACGATCTCGAGCCGGTCGAGTTCCGTGCGGCCGTCCAAACCATCATCGCCGAGAACCGGAATACGAATCTTGCCATGACCGAACGCCCAGTCGACGTCAAAGGCCTCGGCGTAACGCGACTGCTGACCGTTCTGCAGCAGGTCCCACCACCAGGCGTTCTGCACCGGGCTGGCGACACCCACATGATTGGGCACAATGTCTACGAGCACGCCCCGACCGGCCTGATGCGCCGCCGCCGCAAGCCGGACGAGCCCCGCCGCACCGCCACGGGCCGGGTCGACCAGCGAGTGGTCAACCACGTCATAGCCGTGATCCGATCCGGGTTCGGCTTTCAACAGCGGCGACAGGTAGACCCAGTCGGCACCGAGAGAGCCCACGTAGTCCACGATTTTGGCCGCTGCATCAAGGTCGAATCCGGCCGTGATCTGCAGCCGGTAGGTACTCAGCGGCACCGACATCAGGTCAAGACCGAGAGGGTTATCAACCCGGTGTTGCCCGCGAGTGACGCGGCCACCGAATGATCCGGGTTAGCTTCGGGTTCGTGATAGGCGCGCATTACCACGAGGGACCGACCAGCTACCGTTTGACTGGCTCCGGCCGGACGGGCAATGGAATCGGCCCCCTCACCGGCGGTGTCGACGACGATCTCCCAGGCCGGGGCATATTCAACGGGCGGCAGCTTGAATTCGATGTCCTCGGCATCCGCGTTGAACAGCAGCAGAAAATTGACGTCGACGACGTCTTGCCCGCGCGCGTCACGTTCGCGGATTCCGTTGCCGTTGAGAAACTTGGCCAACGTGCGAGCCAAATTCTCGTCCCAATCTTCTGACGCCATCGGCTCACCGTCGGTGTTGAGCCAGACGATGTCGGGCAGGGACTCCCCCGCCACCCTTTTGCCCGGGCGCCCGTCGAAGAACCAGCTGCGCCGAAACGTCGGGTGCTCTCGGCGCAGGCGAGAGACCGCCGCTGTGAATTCGATCAGGGGCAGGTCGGCTTCGTCCCAGTGCACCCAGGTCAGTTCGGAATCCTGCGCATAACTGTTGTTATTGCCGAGTTGGGTGCGGCCCAGTTCGTCGCCGTGCAACAGCATAGGAACCCCCTGCGACAGCAACAGGGTGGCAGTAAAATTGCGCGCCTGACGGGCACGCAGCCCACGAATCTCGGGGTCGTCTGTAGGACCCTCGACGCCAAGGTTCCAAGACCGGTTGTGCGATTCGCCGTCGTTGTTGTCTTCACCGTTGGCGTCGTTGTGTTTCTCGTTGTACGACACGAGGTCAGCGATGGTGAATCCGTCGTGCGCCGTGACGAAGTTGATCGAGGCCATCGGGCGACGCCCCGAATGCTCGTACAGGTCGGCCGACCCGGCCACGCGCGAGGCGAACTCGCCGAGTGTAGATGGCTCTCCGCGCCAGAAATCCCGCACGGTGTCGCGGTACTTGCCGTTCCATTCCGACCACTGCGAGGGAAAATTGCCGACCTGGTAGCCGCCGGGCCCGACGTCCCACGGCTCGGCAATGAGCTTGACCTGCGACACGATCGGGTCCTGCTGCACGAGCTCGAAGAAAGTGGAGAGTTTGTCGACTTCGTACAGGTCTCGGGCGAGAGCGGAGGCCAGATCGAACCGAAAGCCGTCAACGTGCATCTCGAGCACCCAGTAGCGCAACGAATCCATGATGAGCTGCAGCACGTGCGGGTGCCGAACATTGAGGGTGTTACCGGTGCCGGTGTAGTCCATGTAATAGCGCTTGCCGTCGTCCATAAGACGGTAGTAGGCCTCATTGTCGATGCCTTTGAACGACAGGGTCGGCCCCATATGGTTGCCCTCGGCGGTGTGGTTGTAGACCACGTCGAGGATGACTTCGATTCCGGCGGCGTGCAGGCTGCGCACCATGCCTTTGAATTCCTGCACCTGCTGACCAAGATCGCCGGTGGAGGAATATGTGTTGTGCGGCGCGAAGAATCCGATCGAGTTGTAGCCCCAGTAGTTGTTCAGACCCTGCTCCATGAGGGTGCCATCGTTCACGAACTGGTGCACCGGCATGAGTTCGATGGCCGTCACCCCTAATTTCTGCAGATGGTCGATGACCGAGGGATGCGCCAATCCCGCGTAGGTACCCCGCTGGGTCTTCGGTACCGACTGATGCAGTTTGGTTAGTCCCTTGACGTGCGCCTCGTAGATCAAGGACTCACTGTATGGAGTGCGCAACGACCGGTCGCCGGTCCAGTCAAAGAAGGGGTTGACGACCACGCCGAGCATCACGTGCGAGGCGGAATCTTCGTCGTTCGGGGAGTCCGGGTCGTCGAAGTCATAGGAGAACAGCGACGGATCCCAGTCGATGGCCCCGTTCGTAGCTTTGGCATAGGGGTCGAGCAGCAGCTTGCTCGGGTTGAGCCGGTCGCCCGCTGCAGGGTTGTAATCGCCGTGCACCCGATAGCCGTAGCGCTGGCCCGGCTGCACGAGCGGCAGATAGCAGTGCCAGATATAAGCGGATGACTCGCTCACCTCGACGCGCGTCTCACCGCCGTCTTCATCAAAGAGGCACAGCTCGACGCGTTGGGCAGCTTCACTGAACAGGGCGAAGTTGGTGCCGCTCCCGTCAAAGGTGGCGCCGAGGGGATAAGCGGTTCCGGGCCAGGTTTCCATGAGACTCCTCAGAGTGAAAGGGACACGGTGTGAAGATGGAACACGGTTTAGATCGAACGGGAGCCGGACAGAATACGAGCACCTAGTTCAGACCGAGGCTCGCTTAAGGAATACGCTACAGGCATCCGCCGACATCTCTGCACACTCGCCGGTAAACCTACCGCGATGAAGTTCTGATCGCCCTGGTCGCTGGGGGAATGAGTTAGGAGATCGAGGTCGCAACGCGGCGATCACGGCGTGCGCGCCACCAAGCCCAGGCCCGAGTGACGATCCGTTTGAGGAACGCGCCCACCCGTCGAGCCGAGGCGAACTCCGTTCCAAGCACGGCGAAGCCCAGAAAAACGATGAGCCAGCCCGGCCCCGGCAGGGGGACCAGAATGATTCCTACCAGAACGACGAGGGTGCCCAGCAGGGCAACCGCAAGGCGATAGGCGAAGAGCAGATACGGATGCCCCTCAACCCACGCGCGTGCCCGACCCAGCGCGCGACGCACCGGGTGCCGGGGGTCGGTACCGGTTGCGATATCGCGGGAGAAGGCGTTAGACATATCATTCAATCTATGACGTATGGCTGGGAAGACGCTGCCGGGGGAGGTCAGTCCGCCGATTCGCCGTCGAGGTAACACCAACGCCCCGCCACCTTCTGAAAGCGGCTAACTTCATGCTGCTGCCCAGGAATACCATCTCGCCGATAGCGGGCAATGAATTCGACGACGCCGTCGCTATCGAGCATGCCCCCGGTCTCGGTCCGCAGAATGTCGAGCCGACGCCAAGTGACCGACGAGTCTAATTCGAGCGAGCTGGGCTTAGTGAGCGGATGCCAGCTGTCCAGCAGGTATTGCGCGTGACCGAGCGCAAAGGCACTGTAACGCGACCGCATCAACCACTGGGCAGTGGAAGGAACGGCCGTACCAACGTGAAACCGACCGCAGCAGGCGGAATAGGTGTCCCCGCTCAGGCAGGGACACCGCAAATCCTCGTGCAGTACGGAACCTGTCTTAATTGGCCTGTGCGCTCGAATAGGCCGCACGCACGGTCGCGGCAATGCGCCCGCGGTCGGAAACCTGAATGCCATTGGCTGCAGCCCATGCCCGGATTGCCTGGAGCTCACCACGATCCGATTTTGCTCCGCTGGCGGCTCGCGCTTTCGCGGGCACATAGCCAACTCTGCGGGCAACGTCGGCGTAGGGCTTCAAGGCTGCTCGAAATTCAGCGAGATTCTTTTCTGACAGATCGACCTCATAGGAGTTGCCCTCAAACGCGAAAGCAACGGATGCCCCCGAGCCATTCTCGATAACGGAACCGTCGAGGTCATCTAACAATTGAACGGTGGTCTTTTTCATGCTGTATATCTCCAATTTATGAGGGATGCATTCGGGACGCATATATTGAATTCGTGCCTGTGGGGTTAACCACTAAGAGATTATCGCTGACCAAAACTTTTTCCGATACCCGCCACGCGGTATTTCTTCGGCAGTTTTGAACCTGGCAAGGATGCCGCTATTGCGCAGGCAGGTCGTGGACTCAACTAACTCTGGCAATTGCCCGCAGAAACTCCCGAAAAAACTTGTCACGAAGATAGCAGCATTCTTCAGCCCGCTTCAGAAAACCGGGGAAAAAGTACAAAAAAGCCCCGACAATATCGGGGCTTTTTCTGTTTTGGTGGATCCGAGGGGATTCGAACCCCTGACCCCCTGCATGCCATGCAGGTGCGCTACCAGCTGCGCCACGGACCCAGATTGTTGTTTCAAACCTCTCCGAAACAACTTTGTTAGCTTACAACACAGAATGTGATCTGCGAAACCGAAGCTACTCCGCGACCTCTTCCACGTCGCCCTCTGCGCCAGCTTCGGCTGCCACTTTGGCCGGGATCCCGGTCGGAATCACCGGGCAGTCCTTCCAGAGGCGTTCCAAGGAGTAGTACTGGCGCTCTTCCTCGTGGAAGACGTGCACGACTAGGTCACCGAAGTCGACGAGTACCCAGCGTCCGGCAGCGCGCCCTTCACGACGCAGCGGCTTGTAACCGGCCTCGATCAGTTTGTCTTCAATCTCACCGGCAATGGCAACGACGTTGCGCTCTGAGCGCCCGGTGACGATGAAGAAGATATCGGCCAGGGGAAGCGGATTGGACACATCAAGTGCGACCAGATCTTCGCCTCCCTTCGAATCCGCGGCGGCAACGGCAATTTTGAGCAGCTCGAGAGCGTGAGGCGATGTGGTCATAACTGAATCCTTGAGATTATGCCGCGGGGCGTGAATGCGCACGCGGCGATGAAGGGGGGAACTGAGGAAAACGCGTCATATCGACGCGTCGGCAGAAATGAGGGGAACGATCCGCGCAGCGGCACTAGAAAATGCCTGACAGGTAGCCAGTGATAAAGAGCGTGAGAACACTGACCGCAAGAATCGCGGTCGTGATGACCAAAACCATGGGAAGCGACGCCCGCTGCTTCTTCGGCGGGGTCAGCATGCCGCGAGTAGACGCATGCGTACTCACGGCGCGACTGGCGCTGACCGGTGCCGAGTCGCCGCCAAGCTGGTCCGCATCGAGCTGGTCCGTCATGTGGTCCATCTCGGATGAATCAAACAGGTTGGGATGCGCCCCGGTCGAGCCAAGGCTGCGTGGCAGATCGAAAGATCCCGTGATCATGATCTCACCGGTGTTGGAGATCGGACTCACGTTGGGGCCCTGATGCGGAAGCGACGGTAAGATGAGCGCATTCGTCGTCGTCGGGATACCGCCGGCGCCGATTCCGCGATTGATCAGTTCATCTAGCGACTGTTCGGGTGCGTGCACCGGCGTTTGCTCGCCCGAATCAACGGACCAGTGACCGACGGGCGGAGTCCAACCGGTGGACTCATTCCGCTTCGGCTCGATCAGCTCGGGCTCGATCAGCTCGGCCTCGATCAGCTCGTGCTCGGAAACCTCGGTCGCGGGTACGACTGGCGCTGACACTGTCGGAACGGCATCCGCTAGCTCTGATTGGTTTTGACGCGCCTGCAGGGCTCGCAGTTCGCGGCGACTCAGGGTGTGCTCCGCGGCGGGAACGACAGACGGAGGTATCGACGTTTCCACGGGTGCAGTGGATGCCTCAGGTTCTGCGGGCACGGCTGGTTCGCTGGCCTGGTCGGGCGTGTGATGGCGGCTGGACCGCCGCGCGGCTGGGGCATTCCCCTGGGCTGCCAGCGCAGCGGGACGCAGGGCTGCGGGGGTCAGCGCGGGCACGTCAAGGACGGGGACGGGCTCCTGATGACGCGCAAGTTCACGCGCCTGACGTCGGCTGAGCGGCTGAGGCTCTCCCAACGTCATGCCACACTCCGATACAGATGATGCTTTGAGATGTACTGGACGACCCCGTCGGGGACCAGATACCAGACCGGGAAACCCCGATTGACCCGTGCCCGGCAGTCAGTGGACGAAATGGCCAGTGCCGGAACTTCCAATAAGCTTACGTCCTGGTTAGGTAAACCCGAAACGCTCAACTCATGCCCCGGACGACTCACAGCGACGAAATGGGCCAGCTGCCAGAGCTCGTGTACGTCTTTCCACCCGAGGATCTGCGTGATGGCATCCGCTCCGGTGATAAAGAACAGTTCGGCGTCTGGTCGTTCCTCGTGCAGGTCCCGGAGCGTGTCGATCGTATAGGTCGGCCCAACCCGGTCGATATCGACGCGACTTGTGGTGAATCGCGGATTTGACGCGGTGGCGATGACCGTCATCAGATAACGATGTTCCCCGTGGGTCACACCGCTTTTCTGCCAGGGCTGCCCGGTGGGTACGAAGACGACTTCATCGAGGTCGAAGCTCTGAGCCACTTCGCTCGCGGCGACGAGGTGTCCGTGGTGGATGGGGTCGAAGGTACCGCCCATCACGCCGATGCGCGGACGACGAACTGTCACGTTACGATCAGGTTTCTAGTGGCCACCGGTGCTGGAGCCGTGTCCGCCGCGTGCTGCCGCGTAGGCGTCGGCCTTGCCACTGTGACGGTTGGAGACATCGCGAAAGCTCCACAGCACGACGCCCAGGGCGAGAAACAGCACGGCCGCCACCATCGGGTAGGCAATCAGGGGCAGGGGCAAGGCGATGTGCTCGACCTCGGTCAGCACGGCAGTCACAAAGGACATCGGTTCTCCATTCAGGCACAACGGCAAAGCACGTTACTCGAGCTCTTCATATCCAAATTACGGGTGCGACGTTTCACGCCGCCGCACCCATTCTAGCGGCAGCCAGCAGTTACCTGGCCAAAGCTACGAGCGCACCTGCCCGGTGCCGCGCACGATCCACTTGGTGCTGGTCAGCTCGGGCAAGCCCATCGGGCCGCGGGCATGCAATTTCTGGGTGGAAATACCCACCTCGGCTCCGAAACCGAACTCGCCACCGTCGGTGAACCGAGTCGAGGTGTTGACCATGACCGAGGCCGAATCCACCTCGTTCAGGAACCGCTCCGCGTTCTGCAGGTCATTGGTGATGATCGACTCTGTGTGCCCGGTCGAATAGCGACGGATGTGCGCAATCGCCTCATCGAGAGAATCCACGATTGCAACCGAGAGGTCGAGACTCATATATTCGGTGGCCCAGTCATCATCGGTGGCCGGGACTGCGGTCGGGTGGAGGGCGCGGGTGCGGGCATCCGCGTGAATCGTGACCCCGGAGGCTTCCAGCTTGCCCAGCACGTCGGGCAGAAGTCGTTCGGCGGCGCTGCGGTGCACGAGCAGGGTTTCGAGGGCGTTGCAGACGCTGGGCCGGTGGGTCTTGGAATTGTGCACGATATCGATCGCCCACTGCTTGGTGGCCGTTTCGTCGAGGAAAATGTGCACGACGCCGGCGCCGGTTTCAATGACCGGAACCTGAGACTCGGTCACGACGGTGCGAATGAGGTTGGCGCTGCCGCGAGGAATGAGCACATCGACGTAGCCCCGTGCTTTCATGAGTTCGGTCGCGCCTGCGCGGCCGAAGGGATCGATGGTCTGCACCGAGTCTGGGTCGAGCCCGGCGGCCGCGATGGCGGCCTGTACGAGGTCGATGAGAACTCGGTTGCTGTTCTCGGCGGCGGACCCACCGCGCAGCACGACAGCGTTGCCGCTCTTGATGGCGAGGGCGGCGAGGTCGACGGTGACATTGGGGCGGGCCTCGTAGATAACGCCGATGACGCCGAACGGCACCCGCACCTGGCTAATCTTGATACCGTTGGGCAGGCTGCTACCGCGCACGACCTGGCCGACCGGGTCGGTCAACAGGGCGATCTGGTCGACGGAATCAGCGAGAGCCATGATGCGTGGCTCGTCGAGCTTGAGCCGGTCGAGCAGCCCCGCGATCAGACCGTTGGTCGTCCCGGCATCGAGGTCGACCTGGTTCGCTGTGACGATGGCCGTGACGTTTTCCCGCAAAGACTGGGCGATCAACTTGAGCGCCTTGTTCTTCACCTCCGTCGGTGCCGAAGCGAGTGACAGGGAAGCGGTGCGAGCGGCCTCAAGGGTGGGCGTGAGTTGGGCGACATCGTTCAGTGACTGCAACATGCCCTTTAGTTTACCGGAGGGCATGTCGAGAGGCTATTTCGATTTCCTCAGCGGATGCGCTGGGCCGACGGTGCCGACGAGGGTTCGAACCAGGTTCCGACCGGTTCGCCGCGCAACGCTTCAGCCACGAGACCGGTCGCGGTGACGAGCACGGCGGTTCCCGCCTGCGCGGCAATCCGGGCGGCCGTGATTTTGGTACTCGCTCCCCCGGTGCCTACCCCGTTGACCTTGGTTGCGCCGAATTCCATGCCGATCAGCGGATCGCCGGAGGCCACGTGGCTGATGCGCTCTGCTCCGGGCAAATGGGGCGGGCAGGTGTAGAGCGCGTCGACATCACTGAGCAGCACCAGCAGGTCGGCGTCGATCAGGATGGCCACAAGGGCGGCGAGTCGGTCGTTGTCGCCAAATCGAATTTCGTGGGTCGCCACCGTGTCGTTTTCGTTCACGATCGGCAGGATCCGCAGCGCCATCAGGCGTTCCATCGCCCGCTGGGCATTGCCCCGGTGGGTGGCGTTATCGAGATCGCTCGCGGTGAGCAGTACCTGCCCGGCGACGATGTCATAGCGGTCGAGACTGTCCTGGTAACGAAAGATCAACAGATTCTGACCAACGGATGCCGCCGCCTGCTGGGTCGCCAGGTCGGTGGGGCGTTCCTGCAGCTGCAGGTACGGCATGCCGATGGCGATCGCACCCGAAGACACTAAGATAACCTCGGTGCCGCGGCCATGGGCTTCGGCGAGGGCATCAACAAGGGGTGCGATCTGCCCGGAATTCTCGCCACTGATCGACGAGGACCCCACTTTGACGACGATACGCGCCGCCGACCGAACCAGTTCCTGCGAGCGGGCCCTCACTCGGAAACCATGAACACTGCACGTACCAACGGATTGCAACCGCACATGTAACTGGTCCTCCGGCGAGAATTAGGGACGCAACGGAAGCGACCAGAGGCAGTTTAGCGCAGCCGGGTCGGGCCCCCAATCAGGCTCAGAGCAGCGCGCGACGCTCGTGGCTGGGCGTCGGCTCGAACCAGGTGCCGACGTGCTCGCCGCGCAGGGCAGCCGCGGCCAGCTCGGTCGATGTGACCAGAACGGCGGTTCCGGCCTTGGTCGCGAGCCGGGCGGCGACGACCTTCGTGCTCGCTCCTCCGGTGCCGACGCCGGTCGCTCCGCTCGAGCTGAACACGAACCCATCGAGCGGGTCATCCGCTGCGATGAAATCGAGCTTCTCGGCACCGGGCAGATGCGGCGGCTTGGTATAGAGCGCGTCGACGTCGCTGAGCATGATGAGCAGCTCCGCATGGATAAGCGTGGCTACCAGTGCGGCGAGCCGGTCGTTGCTTCCAAAGCGCAGGCCATACACGGCGACGGTGTCGTTCTCGTTGACGACGGGCAGGATGCGCAGGTCGAGCAGACGCTCCAGCGCACGCCGGGTATTGCTGCGGTGCGGCTCTTTGAGAGCGTCGCCCTCGGTCAGCAGCACCGTGCCGGCGGCGATGCCATACCGGTCCAGGCTTTCCTGGTACCGAAAAATGAGCACATTCTGCCCCACTGCAGCGGCCGCCTGCTGGGTGGCGACGTCACCGGGCCGTTCTTTTAGGTTCAGAAACGGCATGCCGGTGGCAACCGCGCCGGAGGAAATGAGCACGACTTCGGTTCCGCGACCATAGGCCTCAGCCAGCGCGTCGACCAGTGGGGTGATCTGGTCAGAATTATCACCGCTGATCGACGAGGAGCCGACCTTGACGACGACGCGTTTCGCGCCCGCGACGTTTTCTCTGGCTAAGCCAGTCACTTCTGAACTTCTTCCGTCGCTTCGCTGTCGACGTTCGCTTCCGCTTCGGCTTCGGCTTCGACCGTGGTGTCCGTGTCGACCTCGGTATCAGTGTCGGCCGTAGCGTTAGTGTCGGCCGGGGCAACACTGCCGTCCGCTGCCACCTTGACGTCGGCGAGGCGCACGTCTTCGTTGTACTCTTCTTCGCCAGTCTGCCACATGCCGGCTTCGCGCTCTCGAATGAGTTCGGCCCGTGCGGAGGACTTCGCATCCATGCGGCCGAAGTACTCCTCGCGGCGTTCGTTGCTGGTCCGGCGCTTGGGCTCGTCGACGCGGGGGTCCGTTCCGCGGGGAGCAGTGATGAGCTCGGCGGTCGAGGTAAGCGTAGGCTCCCAGTCGAAGACGACACCGTGGCCGGGGCCGATGATGACGGTCGAGCCGGCGATGGCACCGGACTTGTACAGTTCGTTCTCGATTCCGAGCTTAGCGAGCCGGTCGGCGAGGAAGCCGACGGCCTCGTCGTTGGTGAAGTCGGTCTGCTGAATCCAGCGTTCCGGCTTGGTGCCGAGGATGCGGTAGATGTTGCCGAAGGTGCCACCCTCGACCTTGATGACGAAACCACCCTCGTCGACGGCTTTGGGCCGGATGATGATGCGCGGCTTCTTCGCTTCGGCAGCAGCTGCCTCGACGCGGCCCTGTTCGACGACCCCGGCGAGGGCGTAGTTGAGCTGCTTGAGGCCCTCATGGGTGACGGTGGAGATCTCGAAGACGCGGTAGCCGCGGCCCTCGAGTTCGGCCTTGACGAAGGCGGCGAGTTCGCGGCCCTCTGGTACGTCGATCTTGTTCAGGGCGACCAGCTGTGAACGCTGCAACAGCGGCTTCTGACCCTCGGGCACCGGGTAGGCGTCCAATTCGCCGAGAATGACGTCGAGGTCGCTGATCGGGTCGCGGCCGGGCTCGAGGGTAGCGCAGTCGAGCACGTGCAGCAGGGCGGTGCAGCGCTCGACGTGGCGCAGAAACTCCAGGCCGAGACCCTTGCCCTCGCTCGCGCCCTCGATCAGTCCGGGTACGTCGGCGATGGTGTAGCGAGACTCGCCGGATTCGACGACGCCAAGGTTGGGGTGCAGCGTGGTGAACGGGTAGTCGGCGATCTTGGGCCGAGCCGCGCTCATGGCGGCGATGAGGCTGGACTTGCCGGCAGAGGGATACCCGACGAGCGCGACATCCGCTACAGTCTTGAGCTCGAGGTAGACATCGCCTTCCCAACCGAGCGTGCCGAGCAGGGCGAAGCCGGGGGCCTTGCGTTTGGTCGAGGCGAGGGCAGCGTTACCGAGCCCGCCTTGGCCGCCGGGCGCGACGACGAGGCGCAGCCCGGGTTCATTCATATCGAGCAGCTCGTTGCCCTCGACGTCCTTGACGACGGTACCGATGGGTACCATGAGCTCCCGCAGATCGCCATTGTGCCCGTTGCGGTGGTCACCCATGCCGGGGCCGCCATTGTCGGAGCTGCGGTGCGGTGAGCGGTGGTAGCCGAGCAGGGTGGTCGTGCTCGGATCGGCCACGAGCACAAGGTCGCCGCCGCCGCCGCCGTTGCCGCCGTCCGGGCCGGCGAGAGGTTTGAATTTCTCGCGCTTGACCGAAACGCAGCCGTTTCCTCCATTGCCCGCTCGTAAATGCAGCGTCACGTGGTCAACGAATGTGGCCATGGAGTGCCCCTTTCAGGTGGCGCAAGAAATGCTTCAAAACGAAGGTGCTATGAAACGTTGTGCGGTAAATCAGTACTGCGGTGAATCAGTACTGCGGTAATTCAATGCTGTGTTTGATCAACACCGCTGTGAAACACGTAAGGGCGGACCGAAGCCCGCCCTGACGATGTGCTGAAAAGCACCGTACTGTGAAAACCTACTCGGCTGCCACCACGATGTTGATGACCTTGCGGCCACCCTTGGCACCGAACTGCACGGAGCCGGCTTCCAGGGCGAAGAGTGTGTCGTCTCCGCCACGACCGACGTTGACGCCGGGGTGGAAGTGCGTGCCGCGCTGACGAACGATAATCTCGCCCGCTCCGACAACCTGACCGCCGAAGCGCTTTACGCCGAGGCGCTGAGCGTTCGAGTCACGACCGTTGCGAGTGGAACTCGCACCTTTTTTGTGTGCCATTTGTCTATCTCCTCAGGCCTAGGCGATGCCGGTAACCTGAACGCGAGTGAGCTCCTGACGGTGCCCCTGACGCTTCTTGTACCCGGTCTTGTTCTTGAACTTCTGGATGACGATCTTCGGACCGCGAAGGTTGTTCAAAACCTCGGCGGTGACCTTGATTTTGGCCAGCGACGCCCCGTCAGAGGTGATCTTGTCGCCGTCGACGAGAAGCACTGCGGCCAGCTCGACGATGCCGTCCTTGTCAGCCTTGATTCGGTCCATCGTAACGATGGTCCCGACCTCTACCTTCTCCTGCCGCCCTCCGGCGCGCACAACTGCGTAAACCACTTTACGTACCAATCTCTGGGGAGCCCAAGGCTCTGAATCTGAAAATTCACTAGCGTGAACTGACTGCTGTAATTGACTGCAGCGCACGAACCGGTTGGCCCAGCACACTCAGAAAACCTCGGCATTTGCGTTGATTTTGCCTAACGCACACCAGGGGTTGACTTTACCTGATTCGCTACCCGTGGTCAAACCAACAGCGCGGCGTGTCCGAACCACATCTGAAACACTGTGCGGCTCGTAGACTTCGATCATGGCAATACTTATCGACCAGCCTAGCTGGCCGGCGCACGGAACGGTATGGGCGCACCTCGTGAGCGACTTGAATCTTGACGAATTGCATGCCTTCGCCACCGCCGTCGACCTTCCGCGGCGCGGATTCGATCTGGACCACTACGACGTGCCGGAAGCCAGCTACGACGAGTTGGTCGCCGCGGGCGCCCTCCCGGTCACTTTTCGCGAGATGATCGTGCGGTTGCGCGCCAGTGGGCTGCGGGTGACCGCTCGGGAGCGACGCGGAATGTAACAGCCGCGGCGTCAGCCACCCGGCAACTACTGCCAGGTGGCGTCGAAACCGAGTACGCTGCGGCGCAACGCACCGGTCGCCACGTTCACAAACAGGGTCGTCGCATCCGTCGCCTGGGCATTCACCGGGTATTCGTCAGAGAGTTCGCTGTCGCGGTTGGGCACGACCTGCACCGCCAGGTACTGGTTGTTGGGTGAGATCTCGAATCCGACGATGGTTTCCAAAGCGGATACCGGCGCGTAGACAGTGCGCGCCTGGCCCCCCGCAACGAGTGACAGGTACTGCCGCACGGCACCGGTCGCGGGATCGAACTCGGCCACCCGCTGCACGTACCGGTCGGTCTCTGTATCTCTGTCTGTCCCAACCAGAAACCGTAGCTCGGCGGTGTACTGCGTGGTGCCTTCCACGCTCTGCGGCACAATCGTCGACTCTGTCCCCTGCGAGAGGTCGAGCACGTATTGCCCGTCACGGTCGGAGACCGCGATGCGTACCCCGTCGGGGGCGAACGTGGTGAGGTTGGCGAACTGACCGAGTGGAACCGGTGCGTCGAACTCTGGTTCATTCTCGAGCGGGTTGCCCCCGGACTGGTCAAGCGGATTGATCAGCAGCAACGTCGAATCGTACTGCTGCGCGACGATATCGGCCCGACCGGCCATGAAATCCCAGGTCGTGACACTGAGCGGATCGCCGAACAGACCGGGCACCGGAGTAGACGCGTTGGTGCGCAGGTCGAGGACGAACAGCACGTTTTCGTAGCGGGGGCCCGCAGTATCCGCTGCGCTGGTGAATCGAAAGCCTAGCAGCGACTGGCCGGGGGCTGCCTGCAGGTCCTGAACGAGCCCCGTTCCTGGCAGGTTGAGCGCCTCGGCGGTGCCGTCGGCATCGACGCGGTAGAGCGCGTTGGTGAGGCCGCTACTGCCCTGCTCGGAGTTGACCGTAACGACGGCCAACTCTGCGCCGATCGGCACGAATTCCTGAATGTTCGCGGACTCAAAGGCAACGACGGTCTCGGCGGAACCGACCGTCGTGCGCAGAATGCGGTCGACTCCCCGAGCTTCGGCCCCGCTCGCCGGGGCGGCTCGGCTCAGATAATGGAGCGACGGTTCGGAGGTACTGAATTCTGCGCTGAGTGACGATTGGCGGTCAACTGACGACCCGGTGACGCCTCGCACGGAAACCGTGTAGTCCGTGTTGTAGGCGAGGGGCTGCGGGAAGGAAATAACGACCGAGTTGCCGCTCGTCGTGAGCTGGAAGTCCGTGGTCGGCGCGATGCTCACCTGGTCGCGCGTGACGTCCACCAGCTGGCGGTTGGTCGCGAGCACCAGCCGCTGGTTGGCCGAGGAAACGACGGCCAGGGTGTCGACATCAACGGAAGTGAGCCGGGGTCCGCTGCTCAGGTTCACTGCGACGAGGGCGAGGCAGGCGACCACCAGTCCGCCCACGAGCAGCCAGAGAGCACGGCGAAACGGGCGCAGCTGCCCGGCCGACGCTAAATCAGTCGCTGTTAAATCAGTAGACATAGGGATCATTCGGCTGGTCAACGGGTAGAATTTCGACCGGCGTGATTGCGAGGGCGTCGCTTGCCGCGGCGCTCGCGTTCAGGTCGAAACGACCGGTGACCTGCACCCAGTCATCGACCTCGTACTCGTCCTGCCAGCCGGGCAGATAGACCGGGACGCCGATCGGCTGGGCATCGACTGCGCAGCAAGTCACGACGAACCGGGCGACGTAGAACACGTTCTCCGGATCATTGGAATCGGGGGTCACAAACCCGGTGACCTGTGCGGTTTTATCGGAGTAAAACGCTGGGTCGGATGATTGCGCGAGCAACGACACCCATTCCCGCACGCTCAGCTGCTCGAAATCGCCCGTACCGATGAGTGCAGCGGCCTGCTCGGCATCATCATCGGTGCCGAGTCCGCCGGAGTTCACCTCGCGCTGGGTAGCGGTTGCGCTCGTCAGTGTGGTTGGCGGCACCACGACCATGGCGACACCCATGACGAGCAGCAGCACGACACCCACACCGGTCAGGGTCGTTTCCACCCGGCCGGTGCGTTCCACCGCGAAGTGGCGACGGCGCGCGAAACCGGCGCTCACCAGCACGAGCCCGACGAGCGCCATCGCGATCGTGAAGACGAAGTAGCGCGGGTGGATATACAGCCCGAGCTGACCGCTCAGGCCGAGCCACAAGGTCGCCACAACGACGACGAGGCTGAGCACAACCCCCTGCCACCGCTCAGCCCAATAGCGCAGAACCTGACTTCCGCCCGAAATTTGGCTACGCCGCATAGTTCACCAACAGTCCAAGCGCCGCACTCATCAGACCCACCACGACGGTGATCTGCACGAGGGTGCGGCTCGTGAACGTCGTGCGCATCAGAGCCAGCATCTTCACGTCGATCAGGGCACCGAAGACGAGAAAAGCCACGATGCCACCGGGGAGAAAAGTGCTGCCAAAGGACAGCACGAAAAAGGCGTCGACGTTGGAACAGACTGCCACGATGAAGGCCAGGGCCATCATGGCCAGCACGGACCAGACCGGATTGCTGCCGAGGGCCAGCAGCACCGAGCGCGGCACGAACACCTGGGTAAGGGCGGCCACGGCCGATCCGATGAACAGGGCCGGCATGATGACCGAGGTCTCGCGAATGAAGATTTCGGTGGTTCGGCTGAACCGGCTCTCCTTGGCATGCTCATGGCTGTGCTCCTGAGCATCGTGCCCGCTAGTGGAACCGACAGCACAGGCCGCCGCGAACTTCGTCGTCAGCAGACTTTGCGGGTCCGGGTGCTTGCTGAACAGCCAGCCGACGACATTGGCGATAAGGAACCCGCCGAGCAGCCGGGCCACCAGGATGTGACCGTCCCAGCCGAACGCCTGGTGGGTGGTGATGATGGTGATCGGATTCAGAATGGGCGCGGCGAGCAGAAAGGTGATCGATTCGGAGACGGTGAACCCACCGACCATGAATCCGCGAGCGAGCGGAACATTGCCGCACTCGCAGACCGGAAAGAACATGCCAAGCAGCGAGATCGACGCCCGCCGCAGTATGGGGTTGCGCGGCAGATGCCGGGCAAGCACGCCGTGCGGCAGCCAGACCTGCACGACCGCGGACAGCAGAATACCCAGAAAAACGAACGGCACCGACTCGATGATGACGCTGATCGCGAGGGTCAGGGTGTCCTGCACTCGGTCCGGTAGCGAGAAACCGCTCAACTGCTCGTCGACGAAGGCCGGCGACAGGGCCCGCACGACGAAAACGGCGAGCACCACCAACACCCCTGCAGTGAGGCCGAAGTGCCATCGCCGCAGGAGAGGGAGCTGCCCGCCGATTTGCGTTACCGTCTAACTTTTCTCGGGACCTACTCGCCCGTTGCCGGCTGGCTCGTACTGGTGGCCGACGCGACCGGAGCCGCACCGGTCGCGGTCAGGATGGCCTGTCCGGTGGAACCACCGGCGGTTGTGACGCGACGGCTGCGGGCACGTCCCTGGCCGGGCAGTTTCGGCTCGGGCAGGGAGTCCAGTACGGAGTCCAACAGCTGGTCAGTGACCTGCTTGCTGGGGCGCCGCGTGTTGCGGGTGGACTTCTTCACCGGGATGTCGAGAATGTCGAGGGACTCCGACTGCTCGGGCGAGGGCGTTTGCACAGCCGGCGCACCGGCTGCTAGGTTGCTGCGACCGCGGCGGCTGCGCGGTGCTGCTTCCGTGGCTACGGACTCCACTGCCGGCTCGGGTGTTGCCACGAGTGCCGTCTCAGCGGCCGGGGCAGCGGATGCCGCTTGCTCGGTCTGCACGGTGTTCGCCTGAGCTGTGCCGGCCTGCTCTGCCTGGCGGGCGCGTGCCTGTTCGGATCGCGACTGCTGGCCGCGCCCACCCTGGCCACGCGAGCGCGACTGGCGACCACGCGAACGCTCGGTGCCTGTCGTCGGTTCGGCCGGTTCTGTACTGATCGAATCGGTGCTGATCTGCTCAGTCTGCGCCAAGTCGGCGGTCGACTGATCCATCGCTGTCTGTTCGGTACCGGCTGGCTCGATGCCAACCTGCGGGAACGCAGCTGCGGCAGCATCCGGCGCGGTCACAATGGCGATGGAACCGGTGCGGGTAATGGTGCGGGCGGCGATCAACGCGAGGGCATGCTTGGCGTCCTCGGTTATGCCGTGCGTGCCCGGCCCGTTCTTGGAAGCGTCGGACGATGAATTTGAACCCGCGTGCTGGTCGCGGTTGGAACCGTCACGCTGGCCAGAGTTGTGCGCGCTGTCACCGTTGGTCGTGCCCCCGTTGCTTCCGCTCTTGGCGCGCGGGCGTCGTTCCTGCGGCGGCTGCGCGGTCTGGCGGTGCTTGATGACCGTGTCGTGGTGCACGATGATGCCGCGGCCGGCGCAGGACTCACAGTTCTCGCTGAACGATTCGAGCAGCCCGAGGCCGAGCTTCTTGCGGGTCATCTGCACGAGTCCGAGCGAGGTGACCTCGGCCACCTGGTGCTTGGTGCGGTCCCGGCTGAGGCATTCTATCAGACGACGCGACACGAGGTCGCGGTTGCTTTCGAGCACCATGTCGATGAAGTCGACGACGATGATGCCGCCGATGTCGCGCAGGCGCAGCTGGCGCACGATTTCTTCGGCCGCTTCGAGGTTGTTTTTGGTGACAGTCTCTTCGAGGTTGCCGCCGCTGCCGACGAATTTGCCGGTGTTGACGTCGATGACGGTCATGGCTTCGGTTCGGTCGATCACGAGGGATCCCCCGGACGGCAGCCAGACCTTGCGGTCTAGGGCCTTTTCGATCTGCTCCGAGATGCGGTACTCGTCGAAGGCATCGACCTCGCCCTCGTAGGTTTCCACGCGCTCGAGCAGGTCGGGGGCGACTTGGCTGAGATAGTTCTCAATTGTCGAGCGCACGTCGGGTCCAGCCACGACCATCCGCTGAAAATCTTCATTGAAGACGTCACGCACGATCTTGACCAGCAGGTCGGGCTCGCTGTGCAGCTCGGCGGGCGCCTGGGCCGACTCGACCTGCTCGGCGATGTTCGCCCACTGCAGGCGCAGCCGATCGACGTCGACGGTGAGTTGCTCGTCGGTGGCCCCTTCGGCGGCGGTGCGCACGATGACGCCCACGTTGTCGGGCAGAACCTCCTTGAGAATCTTCTTCAAACGGGCCCGCTCGGTGTCTGGGAGCTTGCGGCTGATGCCGTTCATCGACCCGTTGGGCACGTAGACCAGGTAGCGGCCGGGCAGCGAAACCTGGCTGGTGAGGCGGGCACCCTTGTGGCCGATCGGGTCCTTGGTGACCTGTACGAGAACCTTGTCGCCGGGCTTGAGCGCGAGCTCGATGCGGCGGGCCTGGTTGCTGCTGCCGGAGTTCTCGGCGGCGGCGTCCCAGTCGACTTCACCGGAGTAGAGCACGGCGTTACGGCCGCGTCCGATGTCGACGAAGGCGGCTTCCATACTGGGGAGCACGTTCTGCACCCGGCCGAGGTAGACGTTGCCGATGAGCGAGGCGTCCTGGTTCTTGGCAACGTAGTGCTCGACCAGCACGCCGTCCTCGAGCACACCGATCTGGATCTTGTTGTGCTTGGCGCGCACGACCATGAGGCGGTCGACGGACTCGCGGCGGGCGAGGAACTCGGCCTCGGTGATGACCGGGCGACGGCGACCGGCGTCACGGCCGTCACGGCGACGCTGCTTCTTTGCTTCCAGCCGGGTGGACCCCTTGATGCGCTGGGGTTCGGTGATGAGT
Organism: Cryobacterium sp. Y62; assembly: GCF_002929785.1. Taxonomy (NCBI): domain Bacteria; kingdom Bacillati; phylum Actinomycetota; class Actinomycetes; order Micrococcales; family Microbacteriaceae; genus Cryobacterium; species Cryobacterium sp. Y62. Next base: position 24,070 of record NZ_PJJK01000109.1, read on the forward strand.
TCGGGTTCGCGCGGTGCACGCACCTTGACGACGGTATTGGCGGGGTCATCGCTGCCCGAACGGTTCTCGTCGCCGGTGCGACGACGGGCCCGACGACGAACCGTCGTGGCCTCTTCTTCTTCGTCGTCATCTCGCTCGTGCAGCTCCTGGTGCGATTGCTGCTGGGACGAGCGGATACCGGTGCGCGCCGACAACGGCAGAATCTCCGGCGCCTGGAACAGCAGGGAGAACGACGGTCGAACCGGGGCTGTGGCCTGGTCGTCCTTCTGGTCGTCTGTCTTGTCGGCGCTGGCGGTGTCTGGGCTGGAGTCGGTCATCTGCTGCGCTCCGGTGACGTTGTTGTACTCGGCGATGGCCACCTTGGTAATCGGAGGCTCCGGCGGCATTGCGGGCGCTTCGATGACGGGCGCTTCGACTGCTGGCGCAGCGGTCGGCACAGTGACCGGCGCCTTCCGGGTTGACTTGCGAGTGCCGAACAGGCTCTTGCGTTTTTTGTTTTCGTTGTCTTCCACCATCACTGGTGCGCTCCTTGACCGCTGTGAATGACCGCGCCATCCACCGGTTAGTCTCTCGTGCGAGGTCTTCACCTGCGTGAAATCCCCGCGAATCTTTTACTGCTGCACCCGGCTTTGACCCCCGGTGTAAATTCGGGGACCTGTGCTCTGGCTGCTAATACTGCGGGTCGTGGGACCCTTCTACTGGGCGACTATTGCCCATTAAGCTCTGTACTCGTTAAGCACTGTGGCGTCTGCTTGAGCGCGGCTCAACGACTACCAATGATTATCGCATGCAATCGCACAAAGCCACGCCGTGCGGGTGGCATAATCACAAGCGTGCCACAGACAGAGCGTTATCACCGTCCAACCGGGCTGGCCTTTTTCCTGATCATCGCCGGAATTATCGCGTTTGCCGCTGCATTCGCTCTCACGCTGGACAAGATCCACCTGCTGGAGGATCCCAATGCGCAGCTCAGCTGCAGCTTCAGTGTGTTGATCGGCTGCGCGACGAATCTGTCCTCGCCCCAGGGAGCCATTCTGGGCTTTCCCAATTCGCTGATCGGGCTGGCCGCCTGGAGCGTCATGATCACGATCGGCGTGGTCATCCTCGCTGGCGCCCGCCTCGTCCGCTGGTTCTGGGTCGGTCTCAACATCGGAGTTCTCGGCGCGATGATCTTCGTGATCTGGCTGATCGGCGAGAGCATCTTCGTGCTCGACGTACTCTGCCCGTGGTGCATGGTGACCTGGGCGGTGACCATTCCGGTCTTTTTAGCCGTGACGCTGTACAACTTCAAGGTCGGCAACCTGCCGGGTGGGGCATCCGTTCGCCGCGCGGCTGCCGGGGCTTATTCATGGATGTTCGTCATCACGATCGTCTGCTATATCGCGTTCTTCCTCGTCGCCCAGGTCAACATGGACGTGCTGAACCGCCTCTAACGCGTCGCGCGGGAGTTGCGCCTCCGCGCAGCGGCGCAAGTCCCGCGCAGGCCGAAAATGCTCTCAGTCGAACCAGAGCGCAAGTTCGCGGGCTGCGGATTCGGGCGAATCGGAGCCGTGCACGAGGTTCTGCTGAACCTTGGACCCCCAGTCGCGGCCGAGGTCACCGCGAATGGTGCCCGGAGCGGCAGTCGTGGGGTCTGTGGTTCCGGCCAGGGCGCGGAAGCCCTCGATGACGCGATTGCCGGCAACACGGAACGCGACGATGGGGCCGCTCTCCATGAATTCGACGAGGGGCTCGTAGAACGGCTTGCCCGCGTGCTCGGCGTAGTGCGCTGCGAGCAGTGAGCGGTCCGGTTCGACGAGCTTGACGTCGACCAGGGAGTATCCCTTGGCCTCGATGCGGCGCAAAATTTCGCCGGTCAGGTTACGGGCGACGCCGTCGGGCTTGACCAAAACGAGGGTTTCTTCAATCGGGGTGTTCATTCAATCTCCTTCTGTTGATCTCGATGCGTGTGATCTATGCGCGAGCCGGTGACCATGCAGTAGGTCCACATGGCGGCAAACAGAGCGCCGACAAAAAACATGGCCGGGGTGACGAACCCGGTGGCGATAATGATCGCCTGCAGCGCCCAGCCGATCGGGTAGGACCAGCTGTAGCGGAGCAATGGGATCAGGGCCACCATCGCTGCACAGAGCAGTACGCCGCCGATGATCACACCGAGCGGTGAGACCGGGCCGGGCTCGGTCGCCACGGACACCAGCCCCAGGGTGACGACGGCGCCCAGAAAGACGACGATGGTCTCGAAACCGAGCAGGATGGTTGCGAGCGACCGCTTGACCGAGCGGCGACCGCTCACTTCTCCATCCACTCACCGGCGGCGGCGAGGGTGATCGCGTCGCCGACGAGCACGATCGAACCGGTGACGAGCACGGCACGCTTCGGTGCCTCGGCTGCCCATTCGCGGGCGCTCTCCAGGGCACCAGCTAGGTCATCGAAGCGGAAGGTGACCTGTTCGCTGGTCCACTCGGCGATATTATCGGCGAGGTCGTCCATGCGCACGGCCCGCGCGGAGTGCGGCTCAGTGACGTAGAAGCGGTCGACCTGCGGCGCGAGCGCAGCGATGATTCCCTGCGCGTCCTTCTCGACCAGAACTCCCACGACCACGGCGATTTCGTCGAAGTCGAAGTAAACCTCGAGGGCCGCGGCGAGGGCGGTGGCGCCGTGCGGGTTGTGCGCGGCGTCCACGAGCACGGTCGGTTCGATACCGACGAGCTGCAAGCGGCCGGGGGACGTCGCCGTCGCCAGGCCCTCGGCGAGGAGATCGCTGGCGAGAGCCTGATTTCCGGCGCCGAGAAACGATTCGACGGCCGCAATGGCCACTGTTGCATTCTGCGCCTGGTGCGTGCCGTAGAGCGGCAGGAACAGTTCGTTATAGGTACCGGCCAGACCGCGCACCGAGATGACCTGCCCGCCGACTGCGACGGTGCTCGAGAGCAGTTCGAACCCCTCATTCTCGCGGGCCAGCGTCGACTCCGTCAGTTCGGCGGCACGATCGAGTTCGGCCTGCACCTCGATGCTCTGCGCCGCCGAGACAACGAATGCCGCCGGCTTGATGATTCCACTCTTGGTGCGCGCGATCTCGGCGACGGTATTTCCCAGGCGCAGCGTGTGATCGAGAGCGATCGGGGTGAACACGGCAACCTGGCCGTCGGCGACGTTGGTGGAATCCCACTCGCCGCCCATGCCGACCTCGATCACGGCGACATCCACCGGCGCATCAGCGAAGCAAGCGAAGGCCAGCACGGTGAGTGCCTCGAAGAAGGTCAATGGTTCTTCGCCGGCGGCTTTAAGTTCGCCGTCGACGAGTTGCAGGTAGGGCTGGATATCGGTCCAGTTCGCGGCGAGGATCTGGTCGCTGATCGGTTCGCCATCGATGACGATGCGCTCGTTCAGCCGCACCAGGTGCGGACTGGTCAGCAGGCCGGTACGCAGACCGTAGGCGCGCACGATGCTCTCGACCATACGGCTCGTGCTCGTCTTGCCGTTCGTGCCGGTGATGTGAATGATCGGATAGGACGTCTGCGGGTCGCCGAGGAATTCCAGGGCCCGACGCGTCGGTGCGAGGCGCGGCTGCGGCTGGGCCTCGCCCACGCGCTGGAGCAGGTCGGCGAACACGGCGTCGCCTGCCTCCCGAAAAGCATCCAGCGGAGCCGGCTGGTTCATCGGCTCAGCGTCGTCACCGCGACCGGTGATGTTCTTCCAATCGGTGCTTTCGGCATCGTTGTTCTCGATGTCGTTGTGGTCAGACAAAGACTGCTCCATTCACGCGTGCGACGGCAACAATGACGGCGCCCACATTAACATAGTGATCGGCTTCAAACCGTACGTAGTGCTCGACGGGCGCGCCGACGCGCGCTTCGAGCCACTCGGACGGCAGAGTGGCGGAGAATTCGCCCTGCGACGGGCGATGGGTGGTGAACGTCGTGGCAAGGGTTTCGTGCGCAACGTTCACCTCGAGAGCGAGGTCGAAGGAGTCGGCATCCGCTTCATTCTGAAACAGCAGATCGAGACGGATACGGTCGCTCACCGAAAAACCGGCCGACTTGCGGGTGTCCTGCACGGCCCGAATGAGGTCGCGGGCAAAACCCTCGGCCTCGAGTTCGGGCGTGGTGCTGGTAGCGAGCAGGGCGAAACCGCCGCCGGGCAGCAAGGCCAGGGCGGTTGCACCGTCACCCGCCTCGTTGTTCGCCTCAAGGGTCAGTTCGAACTCGCTTGGCTCGAGAGCGACGCCGCCGGCCGTCACGATGCCGTCGGTCTCACTCCAGTCACCGGCGCGAGCGGCCTTGATCACCTGCTGCACCTGCTTGCCGAGGCGGGGACCAGCGGCCCGAGCGTTGACGACGAGCTTGCTCGTGACACCGTAGGCGGCAGCGCTGTCATCTTCGAGCTCGATCAGCGTGACCGTTTTCACGTTGAGTTCGTCGCGCAGGATGCCGACGAACGCCGATAGTGCGGCGGTGTTGCCGGTGACGACGGTGAGGTTGGTCAACGGCAGGCGCACGCGCAGGCCGGCCTGTTTGCGCAGCGACAGCACGGTGCTGCTGATCAGGCGAACCTGGTCCATCGCGGTGACGAGTTCTTCGTCGGCCGGGAACAGGGTGGCATCCGGCCAGTCTTCCAGGTGCACACTGCGACCGCCGGTGAGGCCCTGCCAAATGCGCTCTGTAACGAGCGGCAGCAGCGGAGCCGTGACCCGGCAGACGGTTTCGAGCACGGTGTACAGGGTGTCAAATGCCTCGTGGGCGGTGGCTTCGGCGGCGGCGCCACCCCAGAATCGGTCGCGGGACCGGCGCACATACCAGTTCGTGAGCACGTCGGCGAAGTCCCGCAGGCGGGCGGCGGCGACCGTGCTGTCGAGCGCTTCGAGGTCGTTGGTGACGCCGACGATGAGGTCGCGGGTCTTGGCGAGTAGGTAACGGTCGAGCACGTCGGTGGAATCGGTGCGCCAGCTGGCGTTGTAGCCGGTGGTACCGTCGGTGCCGGACGCGTTGGCGTAAAGGGAGAAGAAATACCAGGTGCTCCAGAGCGGCAGCATGACCTGGCGGGCGGCCTCGCGGATGCCTTCCTCGGTGACGACGAGGTTGCCGCCGCGCAGCACCGGCGAGCTCATCAGGAACCAGCGCATGGCGTCGGCGCCGTCGCGGTCGAAGACCTCGTTGACGTCGGGGTAGTTACGCAACGACTTGCTCATTTTCTGGCCGTCGTTGCCGAGCACGATGCCGTGACTGACGACGTTCTTGAAGGCGGGCCGGTCGAACAGTGCGGTAGAGAGTACGTGTAGCAGGTAGAACCAGCCTCGGGTCTGTCCGATGTACTCAACGATGAAGTCGGCCGGGTTGTGCGCTTCGAACCATTCCCGATTCTCGAACGGATAGTGCACCTGGGCGAAGGGCATCGAGCCGGAATCGAACCAGACGTCGAGCACGTCATCGATGCGGCGCATCGTGGACTGGCCGGTGGGGTCATCGGGGTTCGGGCGGATAAGTTCGTCGATGTAGGGCCGGTGCAGGTCGGTAGGGCGCACGCCGAAGTCGGCCTCGAGCTCGTCGAGCGAGCCGTAGACATCCGTTCGGGGGTAATCGGGGTTGTCGCTCTTCCAGACAGGGATGGGTGAACCCCAGTAGCGGTTGCGGCTGATCGACCAGTCGCGGGCATTGCCGATCCACTTGCCGAACTGTCCGTCTTTCACGTTCTCCGGAACCCAGTTCACCTCCTGGTTGAGCTCGACCATGCGCGGGCGAAAGTCGGTGACGCGCACGAACCAGCTCGACACGGCCTTATAGATGAGCGGGTTGCGGCAGCGCCAGCAGTGCGGGTAAGAGTGCTCGTAGCTGGCCTGGCGCAGCAGCCGGCCGTTGGCTTTGAGCAGCGCGGTGAGAGGCTTGTTGGCGTCGCTCCAAAGCTGACCGGCCACCTCGGGAATGTCGCTGAGAAACTTTCCGCCGTCGTCGAGGGAGAGGATGACTGGGATACCGGCGGCCTCGCAAACCTTCTGGTCCTCCTCACCGTAGGTGGGAGCCTGGTGCACGATGCCGGTGCCGTCGCTCGTGGTGACATAGTCGGCGATGACAAATCGCCAGGCCTGCTCGGTGCCCCAGACTGCGGTGTCGGCGTAGTAGTCGAACAGGCGATCGTAGCCGACGCCGGCGAGCTCGGTGCCGGTAACAGTGCGCGAAACGGATGCAACGGCGTCCGCCGCCGACTCGTAGCCCAAGTCCTTGGCATAGTTGCCGACTAGGTCGATAGCGATCAGGTATTCGGCGCCGAGTACTTCTACCAAACCGAGCGGGGCGGCAGCCGTGGAGTCAGCGCTTTCCCGCAGCACCTCGGCGTCCGGGGTGCCGTTTGGGCCGGCTGGAACAACGGCGTAGACGATGTCGGGGCCGACGGCGAGGGCCATGTTGGATGGCAGGGTCCACGGGGTGGTGGTCCAGGCCAAGGCGCGCACCGCGGTCAGGCCGAGGGCTTCGGCCTTGGTGCCGATCAGCGGAAAGGTGACCGTGACGGTCTGGTCCTGGCGCATCTTGTAGACGTCGTCGTCCATGCGCAGTTCATGGTTGGAGAGCGGGGTCTGGTCACGCCAGCAATACGGCAACACCCGGTAGCCCTCATAGGCGAGTCCCTTGGTGTGCAGCTGTTTGAAGGCCCAGATCACCGACTCCATGAAGGTGATGTCGAGGGTCTTGTAGTCGTTGTCAAAGTCGACCCAGCGGGCTTGGCGAGTGACGTACTCTTCCCAGTCCTTGGTGTACTCGAGCACCGACTCCCGGGCGACCGTGTTGAACGCGGCGAGGCCCATCTCTTCGATTTGGCTCTTGTCGGTGATGCCGAGCTTGCGTTCGGCCTCCAGTTCGGCCGGCAGACCGTGGGTGTCCCAACCGAACCGGCGGTGCACCTGCTTGCCGCGCATGGTCTGAAACCGGGGGAATAGGTCTTTGGCGTAGCCAGTGAGCAGGTGCCCGTAATGCGGCAGGCCGTTGGCGAACGGCGGGCCGTCGTAGAAGGTCCATTCCTCGGCACCGTCACGCTGGTCGATCGAGGCCTGAAAGGTGTCGTCGTTCTTCCAGAATTCGAGCACCTCGTTTTCGAGTGCGGGAAAGTTCGGGGAGGGAACGATGGCCCCGCTAGACACGCTGTCAGGGGCGTTTCGGTTCTTCGGGTACAAAATGTTTCTCCTACCGGGACGGGTCGCTGGGGCCCTGCTCCACGAGGACGAACGATTCTGTAGAAATCGCCGCGGTACCACCTCGCTTGCCGCCCAATACCGCGAGCGACCGCTTGTTCACAGGCTGTAACGGGCCCGACTCGTTCGGTTCTACTAAGACGTTTACCCGAGGGTGAACATTCGTTCTTCCGAAGACTTCCCGGTGATGGCCGGGTCACTGTCATCCAGCTTCGATTATACCGGAGCGAAACGGCGTTAGTGTTATGGGTCGGCCCATTCGCACGATGGGTCGGTTCAGTTGAGACCAACTCGGCAACGGATGTCGGGGAAAGAGTTTGTGAATGCCCGCTCAGCTCGCCCCGATCACTACTGCAACGCGCACCACTCGCGCCCTCGGAGCTCTTGTCGGCCTGGTCACCGTCGGCCTGCTGGTCGCCGGCTGCACGCCGACCTCCTCAAACGACCCCGTCGGCGAGCCGCGAAGCAGCGGCACCCTCACCTATGCCTCGGGCGACGCCGAACCGAACTGCCTCGACCCGCACGTCGGCGGAAACTTTCCGCAGGGAATGATTAGCGCGCAGTACCTGGAGTCGCTGGTCTCCCGCGATTCCTCCGGCCAGATCATTCCGTGGCTGGCCGAGTCCTGGACGCCGAGCGGCGACGGCCTGACCTGGGACTTCACCCTGCGCGGCGACGTCACTTTCACCGACGGAACCGTCTTCGACGCCGCAGCCGTGCAGGCGAATATCGCCCACCTGCAAGACCCCGAAACGCTGTCCTCGACCGGATACCTCGCCCTCGGCAAAGTTGCCCGAGTTGAGGCCGTCTCCCCCACTGTTGTGCGTTTTACGCTGACCGAACCCGACAGCGCTCTGCTCGAGTCGCTGTCGCAGGTGTGGCTTGCGATGGAATCCCCTGCGGCGCTTGAGCGCAGCCAGGACGAGAACTGTGCCACCCCGGTGGGCACCGGCCCGTTCGTCGTTGAGAGCTGGGTCAAGCAGAACGCGATCACGCTCGTGCGCAATGAGAATTATGTCTCCCCGCCGGAGGATGCCGCTCATTCCGGCCCTGCCTACCTCGACAAGGTTATCTGGCGCTTCATTCCCGACTCGGCCTCCCGTTACGCCGCGCTGCAGTCCGGCGAGGTCGACGTGATCGACAACGCCCAACCCGACACCATTGTGCAGGCCAAGCAGAGCGATTCGATCGAGCAGCTGGACTCGCCGCGCCCCGGCGCCTCCAACCGCATTGAACTGAACTCGGGTCAGGCACCGTTCAACGATGTGCGGGTTCGTGAGGCGTTCATCCGCTCGGCGAACGTCGACGCCGCCGTCTCAAGCCTGTTCCAGGGCACCGCCACCCGGTCGTACTCGGCCCTGTCGAGCGTCGAGACCATGGGCGTGTCGAACGATGCCCTGTTTGACTACGACCCGTCCGCTGCCGAGGAACTGCTTGATGCGGCCGGCTGGAGTGAAACGGATGCCGCCGGCTACCGTGTCAAAGACGGCGTGCGACTCTCGGTGGAATTTCCAGTGAGCACCAACCAGTCCATTCCGGCCGAGCAGAGCGTGTTTGAACAGATCCAGGCCACGGCCAAAGAGACCGGTTTCGAAGTGAAGCTCGCCCCGATGGATCTCTCCAGCTGGTACGCCGCGCTCGCCACCAACGACTACGACGCCGTAAGCGCGCCGTATACCAAGGTCGGCCCCGACGTGCTGCGTATTCTGTATCACTCCGACAGCATCGTGCCGGCCCCGAGCGGGTACTTCGCCAACCTCGCCCAGGTCAACGACCCCGAGATCGATGAACTGCTCACGACTGCGGCCCAAACCGCGGATGAGAAGGAGCGCACGTCGCTCTACGCCGAAGCGCAGGAGCGCATTTTAGAGGGCTTCTACATTCTGCCTCTCTACGACCAGCAGAACCACTATCTGCTGCGCAACGACGTTGTTGGCCTGCGCACGCTGCCGACCGTGGCCGTGCCCACGCTGTACGACGCGTGGCTGAACCGGTAGCGTCGACCGATCGCTCCGGGCTGCGGATGCTCGGCCGACTCGGCGTGCGCCTGGCCGGAGCGGTCTTCGTGCTATGGGCCGTGGCATCCGTCACTTTTTTTGCGGTGCGGTTGATTCCCGGCGACCCGGCCCAGGCTGTGCTCGGTGGCCCTGGTTCGCAGGCCTCTCCCGAAGCACTCGCGGCGGTCACCGCCGAATACGGCTTCGACCAGCCCGTCTTCACTCAGTACCTCACCCAGCTTGGTCGCCTCGCGACCGGTGACCTCGGGCGGTCCTACGCCCTTAATATGGAGGTCGGTCCGCTCGTTCTGGCCCAGCTCGGCGGCACCCTGCTGCTCGCCGTGCTCGCCCTCGGCCTGGCCTGGGTGATCGCGCTGGCACTGGCCACCTGGTCGACGCGCGGTGGTCGGGTCGCCGCGCGGGTGGGGTCGAGCCTCGAAATCGTCGCCGCGGCGCTGCCGCACTTCTGGCTCGCGACCTCACTCATCGTCGTGTTCAGCATCTGGCTCGGCGTCCTGCCCCCGATCAGCACCGCTGGAGTGGCCGGACTGGTCTTACCGGTGTTCACCCTGGCCATTCCGCTGGCCGGCTTCCTCGGGCAGATCATGCGCGAATCATTGCTGATCGCCCTGGAAAGCCCGTTCGTGCTCTCGGCGCGGGCGCGCGGCGAGGGCGCGCGCGGTGTGCGCTGGATCCACGCGCTGCGCCATGCCTCCCTGCCGGCGATCAGCCTCTCCGGCTGGGCCTTTGGCTCACTGATCAGTGGCGCTGTCGTCGTCGAGACCATTTTCGCCCGGCCAGGGCTTGGCCGCACCCTGCTGAACGCGGTTACCCTGCGCGATGTTCCGGTGGTAATCGGCGTCGTGATGATCGTCGCCGTTGCCTATATTCTGATGACTTTGCTGACGGATGCCGTCAGTCGCCTGGTCGATCCCCGGCTGCGACTCTCGTGAGCGATCTCGAGGTGCAGGCCGAGCTGGCCGTGTATTCCAGCCAGTCCGTTCGGCCACGACGTCTGGCAGTGGCCGAGGGCCTGGCCGGCTTGCTCGCCCTCTTTCTGTTGATCGCGGCAGTGGTGCCGCAGTTTCTGGCCCCTGGCGATCCACTCGCAATCGACCCGCTGGCGGCGTTTTCGCCACCGACCTTCGCGCACGGTTTTGGCACCGACGAATCCGGTCGCGATATTTATACCCGGGTCGTGCATGGCACCCAGTACTCGCTCGTGATCGGTCTCGCCGCGACGGCGATCGGCCTGGGGCTCGGCGTGGTACTCGGCACCCTGGCCGGAATGCTCGGCCCGGTCGTCGACTTCACCGTGAACCGGTTTCTTGAGGTGCTGTTCGCGTTTCCCGGTCTACTGTTAGCCCTGCTGTTCATCCTGGTGTTCGGCCCCGGCGTGGCGACGGCGACGATCGCGGTCGGGCTGTCCACCGCCCCTGGCTACGCTCGCATCATTCGCGCGCAGCTTATCGCCGTGCGCGGTGCCGCCTTCGTCGAGGCCGCGACCGTGCTAGGCCGCACCCGCTGGCAGATATTGGCGCGTCATATTCTGCCCAATACGCTCGCGCCGCTGTTCGTGCTCGCGACTCTCGGCGTCGGCCAGGCGATCGTCTGGGCCGCAACACTGAGCTATCTCGGCCTCGGTGCCGAACCGCCGACCGCAGAGTGGGGCGCGATGCTCTCGGCCGGACGTACCTACATCACCTCGGCCTGGTGGATGAGTTTTTTTCCCGGTGTGTTCATCGTGCTCACCGCCGTGACCGCCACCGTGCTCGGCCGCAGCATCGACCGACGAATGCGGCACGCATGAGCGCCACCGCAGCGCTGACCGTACACAACCTGCGTGTTGGCTTCGGCGCCGCCGAGCCGGTTGTGAGAGGAGTGTCGTTCGAGATAGCGCCGGGCGAGTGCCTCGCCATCGTCGGCGAATCCGGTTCGGGCAAAAGTGTCACCGCGCGCAGCCTGCTCGGACTCGCCGGCGGTAACGCCCGGGTACAGGCCGACCGGCTCGACCTCGGCGGGTGTAGCGTGCAGGGGTTGACCGACCGGGCCTGGGAGTCTCGGCGCGGCAAGGACGTCGGCCTGGTGCTGCAAGATGCTCTGGTCTCCCTCGACCCGCTTCGGCCGATCGGGCGGGAGATCGCCGACTCGCTGCGGCTGCACACGACCCTGGGGGCTGCGGCTCGTGCCCGCCGAGTGATCGAACTGCTCGATGCGGTCGGGTTGCCCGACCCTGTCCACCAGGTACAGAAACGGTCGGGCCAGCTTTCCGGCGGAGAACGCCAGCGGGCGCTCATCGCAGCCGCGATCGCACTGGATCCACCGCTGCTCATCGCCGACGAACCGACGACGGCGCTCGACGTGACCGTGCAGGCGCAGATTCTGGCGTTGCTCGAGCAGATCAAACGGAGCGGCACCGCCCTGCTTTTGATCAGCCACGACCTTGCAGTGGTGAGCCGTATCGCCGATCGGGTTGCCTTGATGCACGACGGCCTGCTCATTGAATCCGGCCCGACCGAACAGGTGCTGGGTTCCCCGCAGCACGAACAGACGCGCAGCATGGTCGCTGCTGTTCCGGCCGATAAGCCGCGCGGCACCCGGCTGAGCCCCATGGATTCCCCCGCCGCCCGCACTATTCCCCGTTCACCGGCTCCAGCCCCGACCGCCACAGAGCAGGGCGAAATCGTGCTTGAGGCCATCGGCCTGACCAGGAGTTTTCGGCGTCCAGATGGCAGTCGGCAGCTCGCCGTCGACGATGTCTCGTTCGCGTTGCACCGGGGCAGCACCCTCGGTATCGTCGGTGAGTCAGGCTCCGGAAAAACCACGACGGCTCGCCTGGTGCTCGCGCTGCTGGAGCCGGAGCAGGGCGAGGTACAGCTGTTCGGCCGGCCGTGGAGTTCGATCGCCGAGAAGAAACGGCGGGGGCGGCGTCCAGGCGTTGGGGCGATCTATCAGGATGCCCTCGGCTCGTTCGATCCACGCCGCAGCGTCGCGGAGATTCTCGCGGATGCCCTCGGTTCCGCGCTCACCCACTCACGGGGTTCGCGGCGGTCGCCGCAGAGCCTTGCCCGGCTCACGACGCTGTTAGACGAAGTCGGACTGGCCGGAACAGTGCTGTCGCGGCGCCCGCTCGAACTTTCCGGCGGACAGCGCCAGCGCGTCGGTATCGCCAGGGCACTGGCCGGGCGTCCCGAAATCCTTATCTGCGACGAGCCCGTCTCTTCCCTCGACGTGAGTGTTCAGGCGCAGGTGCTCGATCTCCTCGACGACGTGCAGCGGGAGCGCGGACTCAGCCTGATCTTTATTTCGCACGACCTCGGGGTCGTGCAGCATATCAGCGACGATGTCGCGGTGATGCGCAGCGGACGCATCGTGGAGAGCGGACCGGCGGCGCGCGTGTTCGCCGCACCGCAGCATCCGTATTCGGTGCAATTGCTCAAGGCTGTGCCCCGATTACTCGGGTAAACACCTGCCGACGCGCTCCACGGTTCTGCCCGTTCAAGGAAAAAGAGCCGATCGGGTAGATTAGATGGGCAGACTTAGGCACCTCATCATCGACACGGTGCCACATACGAACCGGAGAACTATGACCACCGCCGATCGCGTCCCAGAAAAGCCCGTCCTCGAAGGGCTTGAAGCCAAATGGGAGTCCCGCTGGGAGTCCGACGGCACTTATCGCTTCGCTCGGGAGAACGCCACCCGCGAGTCGATTTACTCGATCGACACTCCCCCGCCGACCGCCTCCGGCTCGCTGCACATCGGCCACGTGTTCTCGTACACCCACACGGATGTCATCGCCCGCTTTCAGCGCATGCGTGGCAAGAACGTGTTCTACCCGATGGGCTGGGACGACAACGGCCTGCCCACCGAGCGTCGGGTGCAGAACTACTATGGTGTGCGCTGCGACCCCTCCCTCGGCTATACCGACAACTTCGTTCCGCCGTTCGAGGGCGGCGACGGCAAGAGCTCGAAGGCCGCCGACCAGCTGCCGATCAGCCGCCGCAACTTCATTGAACTGTGCGAGACCCTCACCAAAGAAGATGAGAAGCAATTCGAGGCACTCTGGCGCACCCTCGGCCTGAGCGTTGATTGGACCCAGACCTACCGCACCATCGGCAAGGAAGCGCTGTACACCTCGCAGCTGGCCTTCCTCGGCAACGTCGAGCGCGGCGAGGCCTACCAGGCGATGGCACCGACCCTGTGGGACGTCACGTTCCGCACCGCGGTGGCCCAGGCCGAACTCGAAGACAAGGATATGCCGGCCGCCTACCATCGGGTATCGTTCCTGAAGCCGGATGGCACGACAATCGAGATCGAAACGACCCGTCCGGAGCTGATGCCGGCCTGCGTGGCCCTGGTGGCGCATCCGGATGACGAGCGGTACAAGCACCTGTTCGGCACCACGGTGACCACCCCCGTGTTCGGTGTCGAGGTTCCCGTTCTCGCCCACCACCTCGCCCAGAAGGACAAGGGCTCGGGGATTGCCATGATTTGCACCTTCGGCGACGTGACCGACGTCGTCTGGTGGCGGGAGCTGAACCTGCCCAACCGTACCATCATGGGCTTCGACGGCCGCATCATCGCCGAGATACCCGAGGTGATCACCTCCGAGGCCGGCCGCGCAGCCTACACGCAGCTCGCCGGTAAGACCGTGTTCGGCGCCAAGGCCGCCGTGGTCGAGCTGTTGAAAGCCAGCGGCGACCTGATCGGCGAACCAAAACCGATCGTGCACGCGGTGAAATTCTTCGAAAAAGGCGACAAGCCGCTCGAAATCGTCTCGACCCGACAGTGGTATATCCGCAACGGCGCTCGCGACGAAGAGCTGCGCGCCCGCCTGCTCGAGCACGGCACCGAGCTGGCCTGGCACCCCGAATTCATGAAGGTGCGCTATGAGAACTGGGTCAATGGCCTCACCGGCGACTGGCTCGTCTCTCGCCAGCGCTTCTTCGGCGTCCCCCTGCCGGTCTGGTATCCGCTCGACGCTGACTCCAACCCGGTCTTCGACCAGCCCATCGTCGCTACCCGCGACCTGCTGCCGGTTGACCCCTCATCGGATGCCGCACCCGGCTACACCGACGGCCAGCGCGGCCAGGCCAACGGTTTCGTCGGCGAAGTCGATGTGATGGATACCTGGGCCACTTCCTCGCTCACGCCGCAGCTCGCTGGCGGCTGGGAGCAGGACCCGGAGCTATTCGACCTGGTCTTTCCGTACTCGCTGCGCCCGCAGGGCCAGGACATCATTCGCACCTGGCTGTTCTCGACCCTGCTGCGCGCCGAGCAGCAGCACGGCAAGTCGCCGTGGCAGCACGCCGCGCTCAGCGGCTTCATCGTCGACCCTGACCGCAAGAAGATGTCGAAGTCGAAGGGCAACGTGGTCACCCCGGCTGACATGCTTGAGAAGCACGGATCCGACGCGGTGCGCTACTGGGCGGCCTCCTCACGTCTCGGCACCGACGCGGCCTTCGACCCGCAGAACCCGACGCAGATCAAGATCGGCCGTCGCCTCGCGATCAAGATTCTCAACGCGAGCAAGTTTGTGTCGATGTCGCAGGGCAGCATCGACGCACCGGTGACCGAACCGGTCGACCAGAGCATGCTCGCCGGGCTGACTGCCGTCGTTGCCCAGGCCACGATCGCGTTCGAGAACTACGACCACGCTCGCGCGCTGGAAACCACCGAGAGCTTCTTCTGGACGTTCTGCGACGACTACCTCGAACTAGTCAAGGAGCGCGCCTACGGCGAGCCCGGAACCGGCCAGGCATCCGCTGTTGCTGCGCTGCGCACCGCGCTGGCCACCCTGCTGCGCCTGTTCGCACCGTTCGTGCCGTTCGCGACCGAAGAAGCTTGGTCTTGGTCGCACGAGGGTTCGGTGCACACCGCGCCGTGGCCGGTCGCGGCTGACCTGCTCGGCAGCGATGGGGTTGCCACCGGCAACATCGCCCTGCTGGATTTGGCCAGTCGCGCGCTCACCGGCATCCGTCGGGCAAAAACGGATGCCAAGGCCTCCCAGAAGTCCGAGCTGGATTCCGCCGTAATCTGCGGTGCACCCGCCGAAATCGCGCTCCTGACCCTGGCTTCCGCCGATCTTAAAGCGGTCGGCCGCATTCAAGAATTAACCTTTGTCGACGGCAGCGAACTCGCCGTGACTGACATCGTGTTCGCCACCGTGTTGGAAAGTTAGGAAACCAAATGTCAGTTACCGTACGCCCGCTGGGCGACAAGGACTTCTTCCCCTGGCTGGGCCTGTTTGAGGGTTACAGCGCGTTCTACGAGAGCGAGTTGACCGACCAGATCGCGCTGCAGGTCTGGAGCTGGATCATCGACGCGAACAACCCCCTCTACGGTGCCGTCGCGGTCAATGACGCCGGCGACTTCGTCGGTTTCGCACACTTGCGCACCGTGCCGCGTACGCTCAGTGGCGATCTTGCACTCTTTCTCGATGACCTGTTCGTGACCGAGGAGTCCCGTGGCCAGGGTGTGGCCACTGCGCTGATGGACTTCAGCAAGGCCTACGCGCGTGAGCACAAGCTGGCCCAGCTACAGTTGCTGACCGCCGCCGACAACGCCACCGCCCAGGTGCTCTACGACCAGGTCGGCACCCGCACCGACTGGGTCACCTACGAGATCGACGTCTAGTCATGCAACTCGGCACTCGTTGGTCGCTCGGCGGCACCTTGCCGGCCGGCCTCCCCCACGTCGTGGAAATCGCTGTGCAGGCTGTGCAGGAGGACCTCGCTGCCCTCGCCGTGGACACCAGCACCTGGCGCTGGACGCTGACTTGGCTGGAGTCCAAGCCGGTGATCGAGCTGGACGATGGCACCATCATTCGATTCAACCCGGTCGATGACAGCGCCACCATCACCCAGCCTTCCACCAACACGGATGACGATGACGATGACTGGATCTGAAACCGCAGGTGTAGCAGAGGATTGATACACGTGCTAGTCTCACGTGTATTGCTTAATTGATACACATAAGGTGGCGCGCATGATCTTCCTGGCTTTTATTCTGCTGACGCTTGTCATCGTGGCGATCGTGGGGGTCACTAGCCGCAAGCGCACCGCGGCGCTTAGCATCACGGTCTCCGGCACCGGGACCGCCGCCGCCCGGCGCTTCGCCCGAACGATCCTGCTGCGCAATATCGGTGTCCTCGCGGTGACCGGCGTAGTTCTCGGCCTGCTCAACCTGGTCAATGACGCGCAACCCGGCTGGTACGGCTTGCCGCTGATGCTCGCGCCCGGTCTGGCCGCCGTCGCCGGCCTGCTGGTCTTCGCCCTGGCTCCGACCCGCATGGTCAGCACCGGGTCATCTAAACGTTCGGCCGACCTGCTGCCACGCCGGCCATGGAGCTACGGCCCAGCCTGGGGATTTCTGCTTCCCCTGATCGCGGCCGCGGCGGTCATCGCCTTCGCCATCGTTGCCGGATTCGCCTCGAGCCCGACGCCGGATGGCAGCTATCGCTCGATCACCGTGGGGTCGAGCACGTCCGGCCCCTACCCCGGCTGGTTCTACGGGCTGCCCTTGATTGGCCTGACCGTGCTACTCGCCGCCGCCACCCTATTCGCACTCGGGCGGATCGCCTCATCCCCGCGCTCCGAAAGTTTCGGCGAACTCGACCGGATTGTGCGTGTTTTGGCCACCCGGGTGGTCATGCAGCTGAGCTCCGGGGCGTTGTTTCTTTACTTCGGCGGCGTGCTCCTGTTCGCCGGCTGGGCCACGACGAACGCCGCGACGGTTTTCGCCCCCGGCGACGGTGGGGTCGTCTCCAACGTGCAGCCGGCGGCCTTCATCGGCCTCAGTGAGGTCATCGTCGGGCTGCTGATGGCACTCCTTGGCGGCGTCCTAGTAGTGCTGTCCCTGCTCGATGCAACCAGGCAGCCGCTGGCGCGCGTAGCCGGAACGGGCAACAAGAAAGCGGATGCCGCATCCGCTCACCCAGCATGATCACCATCGACGACGGCGATCCCAGGCCGCCGTTCGAACAGATTCGCGGGCAGCTGGCCGACCAGATTCGCGCTGGAACGCTCGCTGCTGGGCAACGACTGCCAGCGGTGCGCCAGCTCGCGGTTGATCTGCGCGTGGCCGCGGGAACTGTCGCTCGCGCCTACGCCGCCCTGGAGACCGCGGGTCTGCTCACGACCAGTCGTGGCAGCGGCACCAGGGTTCGGCCCGATCAGGAGCTCGGTGCTGACTCCCGCTCCAGCGCTCGGCGCTTCGTGCAGGCGCAACGGCGAGACGGTGCCAACCTCGACGAGGCCCTCAGCGCGGTGCGCGTCGAGTGGACGCGGGATACTCCCGCGTAGGGTGCGGGTACGCGGTCAGGACCGGGCGAGAATCTCGCCGTGGGGCATACCGAACCAGTCGGTCGAATCGTGCACCCACGCCCGCCAGGCAGCGGCTATCCGTTTCAGGTCGGCCAGGTCTGCCACGCCGGCTTCAATGGCGTGGGCTGCGAAAGCCGACTCGGTCACCCGCACGGCACAGGCTTTGAGTAATCGCCCGGGGTCGGGTTCGCCGCCGTTCCAGTAATGCACCTCGCGGTAGACCGCATCCACTCGGACAGGCCGTCGCTGGCCGGGGCGTTGATGGCCGGGGCGTTGATGGCCGGGGCGATCATCACTCCGCCGTAGTCGATGTCGCGGGCCGCGAACACGCCACCGGGGCGCAGCACCCGCCGAATCTCAGCCATGGCGGCAATGGGACGAGCCAGGTGTTGCATCACCTGGTGGGCATGCACGATGTCAAAGGATGCGTTAGCAAAGTCGAGTGCGTAAACGTCGCCGATCTGAAAACTCACATTGTGCACGCCCTCATCGGCAGCCAGCTTCGCCGCGTGGTCGATGATCTTTGAAGAAACGTCGATACCGACCACCTGGCCGGGCGAGACGCGTCGCGCCAAATCGACCGTGATCGTGCCGGGGCCGCACCCCACGTCAAGCAGCTTGGCGCTGGCGGTCAGTTCCGGAATCAGGCGAGCGGCAGAGTTGACCACGGTGCGCCAGGCATGTGAACGCAGCACACTTTCGTGGTAGCCGTGAATGCACTTGTCCCGTGGAGCGGACTCGGAGCTTCCGGGCTGGTTCGTCATGGTCAAATTTTACGTCTTGCGGTGCGGCCTGGGCGCAAGCCCGGAAGTCGATCATCCGGCACGGCTTACCGCTGTCAGGATGGCCGCGCCAAGATCAGTTGGCCGGGTGAATTGCGGCCAATGTCCGGTCGGTAAGTCAACGTATTCCACATCAAGAATGTGCCTCAATTCGGACACATGCGCGTCTCCCTGTTCGATCCACGCGGCCAGCATGCTCGACGAAAACTCGCAGGCGATGACCGTGACCGGCAGGGCATACCGTCTGAGGTCGTACAGTTTCTGGCGGTCAACGGGCCCATCGAGAGCGTCGAACACCGCAATGACAGCATCAATGTGCGTGCTCAGACCCACCCCCGCGCGCGGATTCCTTCCAGCCCGGGCAGCGTTAGCGGGTACACCCGATGTCCTGCCGAGACGAGCGTCGGGGTCACCGCCGACCATGACGAACCGTCCAGCCAGAATCCGGGAACCAGAATGATGTCCATGGAGGCACTGTATAGCGGGCCACCGACAGATGCAGCCCAAGCGGCCAGGTCGCAAGCCTTGGCTAGTCTGGGGATATGGCTTCCACCGCAAACAATCCCTTTTTCGCCCGTAGCACCCTGCCCCACCAGCTGCCACCCTTCGCCGAGATTGAGGACGCCCACTATCGGCCGGCCTTCCTGCAGGGCATGCGCGAACAACTCGCCGACGTCAAGACCATCACCAGGCGAGCGGATGCCGCCACCTTCGAGAACACGCTCGTCGCGCTCGAGCGCAGCGGGCAGACACTTGCCCGAGTCGCCGAAGTCTTCTTCAACAAAAGCTCGTCCGACTCCAATGTCTTCACCACTGACCTCGAAACAGAACTCGCTCCGCTGCTCGCAGCCCACGCCGACGCCATCCGGCTCGATCCAGCCCTGTATGCGCGCATCGCCGCCCTGCACGCACAGCGCAGCAGCCTGGAACTGGACGCTGAGTCGCTCTACCTGCTCGACCGGTACTTCACCGAGTTCACCCTCGCCGGAGCTGCACTGAGCGATGACGACAAGTTGGAGCTTCGCCAGTTCAACTCTCGGCTGTCAACCCTGACCACCCAATTCGAGAAGAACCTGTTGGCCGACACCAACGAACTCGCGCTTGTCATCGACAATGCGTCCGAGCTCGACGGGCTGACCGATGGCGAGATATCCGCTGCTGGCGAGGCCGCCCGTGACCGTGGCCTCGCCGGGCAGTACCTGATCAGTCTGGTCCTGCCGACCTCACACCCCTACCTTGCGAGCCTGACCAACCGTGCCGTGCGGGAACGGTTGCTGACGGCGAGCCGCGCACGGGGCATCCGTTCTGATGCCGCTGGGGCCGCCAACGACAACCGGCCTCTCGTGATCGAGATCACCCACCTGCGCGCCCAGCGTGCACGCCTGCTCGGGTTCGACAGCCATGCCGCCTACGTAACCGCAGATGAAACGGCCAAGACCCCCGGCGCCGTCTGGGATCTGCTCGGGCGCCTCGCACCGGCCGCCGCCCGCAACGCTCTGGTCGAACAGGCCGACTTGCAGGCGGTGATCGATGCCGAGGGCGGCAGCTTCGAGCTGGCGGCCTGGGACTGGGCGTTCTACACCGAGAAGGTACGCCGGGCGAAGTTCGACATCGATACCGCAGCCATGCGTCCCTATTTCGAGCTCGAGAGCGTACTCACGAACGGAGTGTTCTTCGCCGCCCAGAAGCTGTACGGTCTGACCTTCACCGCGCGGCCTGATCTGGTGGGCTGGCACCCCGAGTCGAGGGTGTTCGAAGTCTTCGCCGAAGACGGCTCGCCGGTCGGGCTGTACGTCGGTGATTTCTACACCCGCGATTCCAAGCGAGGCGGGGCCTGGATGAACGCCCTCGTCTCGCAGTCGACGCTTCTCGGCACAGAGACCACCGTCGTCTGCAACAACCTCAACGTGTCCAGACCGGCGGCCGGTCAGCCGACACTGCTGACCTACGACCAGGTGACGACCCTGTTCCATGAGTTCGGCCACGCCCTGCACGGCCTGCTCGCGCGCGCGACTTACCCCAAATTTTCCGGCACCAACGTATACCGGGACTTCGTCGAATTTCCCAGCCAGGTCAACGAAATGTGGATGCTCTGGCCCGAGGTCCTCACGAACTATGCCCGCCACTTCCAAACCGGTGAGCCGATGCCACAACACCTCGTCGACCGCATCCAGGCTTCCTCTGCCTTCAACGAGGGCTTTCTGACCAGCGAATATCTGGCCGCAGCGCTCCTCGATCAGGCCTGGCACCGCATCGACGCCGACACGATCGTCACCGACGTTGCACAGTTCGAAGCGGATGCCCTCACCGCCGTCGGCCTCGACAATCCGGCTATCCCCACCCGCTATGCGAGCACCTATTTCGCTCACACGTTCTCGGGCGGCTACGACGCCGGGTATTACTCCTATATCTGGAGTGAGGTTCTCGACGCCGACACCGTCCTGTGGTTCAAGGCGAAAGGCGGCCTCACCCGCGCCAACGGCGACCGCTTTCGGGATCGTTTGCTCGGTGTCGGCGGCACCAAAGATCCGCGTGAGGCCTACCGGCACTGGCGCGGCCGGGACGCGGAGCTGCAGCCGCTGCTCGACCGCCGCGGCCTCAACTAGGACGATGCATCAACTGGGTCGATGCATTAATGCAGGAGACAGCTTTGACGGGTGCGGACCCACCGGCACCCACCCAGGTTGTCCCCTGAGCACGGAAACTGGCTCTAACCTGAGCGGCCATCGTCTTTGGCAATCGTATTTGGCAGGTTGTGTTATTCAGGCCTGCTCCTGGTCAGCATCGAAGTCACTCTCTGCGTCGTCGGTCACGTCTATCTGCTCGGTGCGGTCGCATTCGAAGGCATCGGCGGGCTGGCACTCGTCGTCCGGCCGTCCCAGCACCGTGGGAGTACTGCGAGCGACAGAGCCCAGGGAACGACCCTAGCTCTGCCGTCCGGGCACGCGCGGGCGTCGCCAGCCCAGCCACAGTATGAATACCCCGCCGACCACGAGGCCCCAGAACGCCGCCCCGATACCGATGAGCGTCACGCCCGACGCTGTCACCAGGAACGTCGCAATCGCACTGATGCGGTGCTCCGGTTCCTCGAGCGCATTGGTGACACTCGTCACGAGGGCGCCGAGCAACGCCAGACCCGCGACGGCGATGATCAAGATCGGCGGCGACGCCGCAACAAGGGCGGTGGCGAGGCCGGCCCCGAGTCCCAGCACGAGGTAACCGAAACCCGACGCGACCGTCGCGATCCAACGTTTCGACGCATCCTGGTGGGCATCCGGGCTGGCCATGAGAGCCGCCGTGATGGCGGCCAGGTTCATGTTGTGCGCTCCGAAGACCGATCCGACCATGGTTCCGTTGCCGGACCAGACCAGCACCGAGCGCGGCGGAGGCCGAAAGCCGAAGGTCGAGAGCACGGCGAATCCGGGAACGTTCTGACCGGCCATGGTCACGACGAACAACGGCAGACCGACGCTCACAATCACGAGTGGTTCAAAGACCGGAGCCACAAAGACCAGGCTGGGAGCGGATGTTGGTGCTGACAACCAGCTCAATCCCGCAGTGCTGCCGATACCGATGGCGGCCACGACCATCGCCGCCGGCACTGCCCAGCGCGGCGCCAGTCGGTACAACACCAGCCACACCACCAGGACCGGAATAGCCAGGAGCGGTTGTTCAATCGCCGCCTGAATCGGTGCCAGACAAATGGGAAAGAGAATGCCAGCCAGCATCGCCCCAGCGAGGGGCTTCGGGATGCTCGTGATGACCCGGCCGAGGAAGGGCCAGAGACCGCACAGCACAATGAGCACTCCGCAAACCAGGAACGCTCCCACTGCCGCGCCGAAGTTATCGGTCGTGGTTCCCGCCGCTACGAGGAGGGCGGCACCCGGAGTCGACCAGGCAAACGAAACCGGCATCCGAAAGTACCAGGGCAAAGCAATGCAGGCCACGCCCACGAGCAGACACAGCGCCAGGAGCCCCGAAGAGGCCTGAGCTTCGGAGGCACCAACGGCGCGTAACCCGGCAATAACCAGCACGAAAGAACTGGCAAATCCAGTGATGGCAGCAACGATACCGGTCGTGATCGGCTGCAGCGCATCTGTCGCGCCCATACTGATCGAGTACTGCTTTTCACTCATCGCCGCTCCCCCGCACACCCCGTGCGATTATGCAGCGGCTTACGCCGACTTCACCTGGCGGGTCTTGTGCAGCACCATCTCAGCCGGTGCATTGCTCATTACGGTATCGCGGGTGATGATCACTCGCTCAACGTCGGTGCTGGACGGCACCTCGAACATGACCGGGCCGAGCACCTCTTCGAGGATGGCTCGCAGGCCACGAGCACCGGTCTTGCGCAGCACGGCCAAATCGGCGATGGCTTCGAGGGCGGGCTGTTCAAACTCAAGCTCAACCCCGTCGAGCTCAAACATGCGCTGGTATTGCCGCACCAGAGCGTTCTTCGGCACGGTGAGAATCTGCATGAGCGCGACCTGGTCGAGCTGGGTGACCGTGGTGACGACGGGCAGGCGTCCGATGAATTCGGGGATCAGCCCGAACTTATGCAGGTCTTCGGGCAGGACCTCGCTGAACAGGTTGATATCGTCGCCCTTGATGTGCAGCGGCGCCCCGAACCCGATGCCCTTCTTGCCGGCCCGCGACGAGATGATGTCTTCGAGTCCAGCGAAGGCGCCGGCCACGATGAACAACACGTTGGTGGTGTCGATCTGAATGAATTCCTGGTGCGGATGCTTACGCCCACCCTGCGGCGGAACGGAAGCAATGGTGCCCTCGAGAATCTTCAGGAGCGCCTGCTGCACACCCTCGCCCGAGACATCGCGCGTGATTGACGGGTTCTCGGCTTTGCGGGCGATCTTGTCGATCTCATCGATGTAGATAATGCCGGTTTCGGCGCGCTTGACGTCATAGTCGGCGGCCTGAATGAGCTTGAGCAGAATGTTCTCGACGTCTTCACCGACGTAGCCGGCCTCGGTGAGGGCCGTCGCATCCGCCACGGCGAAGGGCACGTTGAGACGCTTGGCCAGGGTCTGGGCCAGATAGGTCTTGCCACAGCCGGTCGGGCCAATCAGCAGAATATTAGACTTGGCAATCTCGACATCGTCGTGAATAGCCTCGGCCGCGGTGAGCGTGGCACGAGACCGCACGCGCTTGTAGTGGTTGTACACGGCGACGGCGAGGGCACGCTTGGCGGGTTCCTGGCCGATGACGTATTCTTCGAGGAAACCGAAGATCTCTTTGGGCTTGGGGAGGTCGAATTCACCGGCGGTCGCTTCGGAGCCGGCCTCAGCCAGTCGCTCTTCAATGATCTCGTTGCACAGCTCGACGCATTCGTCACAGATGTACACGCCGGGGCCGGCGATGAGCTGTTGTACCTGCTTCTGGCTCTTTCCGCAAAAGGAACACTTGAGCAGGTCGGCACTTTCGCCTATTCGGGCCATGTCTGCCTCCTCCATTGGTCTCGCTGCAATTGAGCCTAGCCTGTACGTACGACACTTGAGTGCAGGGCGCCACAAACCGAAACGGCGCGGCGCCCGAAGGCGACGCGCCGTACCGGTGTTTAGAGCTCAGACTACTTAACCAGCATCGGAAGGTTCTTGCGGCTGGTTAGAACCTGGTCGATCAGGCCGTATTCGAGGGCCTCAGCCGCGCTCATGATCTTGTCGCGGTCGATGTCCTTGTTGACCTGCTCAACACTCCGGTTGGAGTGGTGAGCGAGGGTCTCTTCGAGCCAGACCCGCATGCGCAAAATCTCGGCGGCCTGAATCTCGATATCCGAAGCCTGGCCACCGCCTTGGCCACCAACCGAGGGCTGGTGAATCAGGATGCGCGCGTTCGGCAGAGCGAGCCGCTTACCGGCTGTTCCACCGGCGAGCAAAACGGCCGCAGCAGATGCTGCCTGGCCGAGGCACACTGTCATGACGTGCGGGCGAATGTACTGCATGGTGTCGTAAATCGCCGTCATGGCGGTGAACGATCCACCGGGCGAGTTGATGTACATCGTGATATCGCGGTCCGGGTCCTGGCTTTCGAGCACGAGGAGCTGGGCCATCACGTCGTCGGCGGAAGCATCGTCAACCTGCACGCCGAGAAAGATGATGCGGTCTTCGAACAGCTTGGCGTACGGGTCCTGGCGCTTATAACCGTAGGCAGTGCGCTCTTCGAAAGTGGGGAGGATATAGCGGGAATCGGGCATGCCAGATGTAGAAGAGTGCGTGGTTGAGCCGCCCATCGAGCTGTAGGCCGTTCCACCGAATGTGGGGATAGTCATGATTTCTTCCTGTTCAGTTTCGGTGGACTACTTGGTGGCGTCGGGGTCGGTACCGCCGCCGCCGATGACATCCGAAGCGGATGCGCGGAGATGGTCGACGAAACCGTACTCGAGGGCCTCCTGGGCGCTGAACCAGTTGTCGCGGTCACCGTCGGCGTTGATCTGCTCGGGGGTCTTCCCGGTCTGCGCGGCCGTGATCTCGGAAAGACGCTGCTTCATGTCGAGGATGAGGCGAGCCTGGGTCTGGATATCGGCGGCCGTGCCACCGAACCCGCCGGACGGCTGGTGCAAAAGCACACGAGCGTTCGGGGTGATGTACCGCTTGCCCTTGGTCCCCGAAGTCAGCAGGAACTGGCCCATTGAGGCTGCCATGCCGATGCCGACCGTGACGATATCGTTGGGTACGAACTGCATCGTGTCGTAGATCGCCATGCCGGCGGTGATCGAGCCGCCAGGAGAGTTGATGTAGAGGTAGATGTCGCGTTTGGAATCTTCCGCTGCCAGCAAGAGGATCTTGGCGCAGATCTCGTTCGCGTTTTCGTCACGGACCTCTGAGCCGAGCCAGATGATGCGGTCCTTCAGCAGTCGGTCAAATACACCATTGGTGGGTGTCGGGTCGGCCATGTCGTGCTCCGTTTCAGTTGTCGCTTCTCAATAAATCTATCGGAGCGCGAGCGTCAAAATGGCTCTGTTCGCCCTCGGCAGATTACCGGCTGTCGCACACGTGCCCTGCAGCATGCGAAAGGCCGGCTGGAAGATTCCGGCCGGCCGATCACGCAAACGGGTGCTACTACTTGGCAGCAGCCTTCTTTTTCTTCTTGGGCTTCTCGTCAACCTCAGCATCGACTTCGGCGTCAGCCTCGGCCGCCGGAGCCGCCGGAGCCGCCGGAGCGTCGCTGTCAGCAGCATCCGCTTCACCATCCGTATCGTCGCCGACCGGGCCGGTGAATTCACTCAGGTCGACCGGCTTACCGTTGGAGTCAACGACCTCGGCCTTGCCCAGAGCAATGGCGAGGGCCTTGTTGCGAGCGACCTCGGCCACCATCGACGGAATCTGTCCGTTGGTGTTGAGCGTTTGCACGAACTCGCTCGGGTCCATGCCGTACTGGCTGGCACCCTGGATGAGGTACTGGGTGAGTTCGTCCTGGCTGACCTTGACCTGCTCGGCTTCGGCGATCGTGTCGAGCAGAATCTGCTGACGGAACGTCTTCTCGCTGGCTTCGGTGACCTCGGCGCGGTGGGTGTCATCCTCCAGGCGGCTTTCGCCTTCGAGGTGGCGGTTGACTTCGTCGAGGATGATCGCGGCGGGGATCGGAACCTCGACCGAGCCGAGAAGCGTCTCGATGAGACGCTCGCGTGCCTGGCTGCCCTGGCCGAAGGCCTTGGACTTCTCAACCTGAACCTTGAGGCTCTCGGTCAGCTCGGCGATGGTGTCGAACTCGCTCGAGATCTGAGCGAAGTCGTCGTTGGCCTCTGGAAGCTCGCGCTCCTTGACGGCGATGACCGTGATGGTGATCTCGGCCGTCTCACCCTCGTGGTCTCCGCCCATGAGGTCGGAGTTGAAGGTCGTGGTCTCGCCGGCGCTGAGCGCGTCGAGCGCCTCGTCGATGCCGTCGATGAGGTCGCCGGAACCAAGCTCGTAGGAGATACCGCTCGCCGTGTCGACCTCTTCGCCATCGATGGCGGCGTTCAGGTCGATCTGGGCGAAGTCGCCGGTCTTGGCGGGGCGGTCAACCGTGATGAGCGTGCCGAAACGGCTGCGCAGCTTGTCAAGCTCTTCGGCTACTTCCTCGTCGGAAACCGCGACGGCGTCGACGGTGAGCTTGAGGCCGTCGTAGCTGGGCAGGTCGATCTCGGGGCGCACGTCCACCTCGATAGCGAGGAGCAGGTCACCGGAGAAGTCGGTGTTGCTGGGCCATTCCACGATGTCGGCCTCTGGACGACCGAGCGGGCGCAGCTTGTTTTCTTCAACGGCCGCGCGGTAGAAACCGTCGAGACCCTCGTTGACGGCGTGCTCCAAAACGGCAGCCTTACCGACGCGCTGGTCAATGATGGCCGGCGGAATTTTACCCTTACGAAAACCGGGGACGTTGATGTCTTCGGCAATGTGGCCGTAGGCGTGGGTGATGGCTGGCTTCAGCTCGTCGGGGCTCACCGTGATGGTGAGCTTGGCGCGCGTGGGGCTCAGTTTTTCGACCGTGGACTTCACTCGAGACTCTCCTGTGTATTGAAACGGTGTGCTGCGGATAATGTCGGGGCGACAGGAATTGAACCTGCGACTTCTCGCCCCCAAAACGAGCGCTCTACCAAGCTGAGCTACGCCCCGGATCTACTTCGACCCGTCGGTATTACTTTGTTGGGGAACCAATTCGGTGGCGCAAGCGAAAGCTCACGACAGGCGGATTGACCTCAGCCAGTCTAATGCACGCCTTTCGAGCGGATGCGCCCGTACTGGCAAACGACGCCCGGTTTCCTGTACTACGATACTCGAGTGCCCAATTACTGGGCCTGGGGTCGTAGCTCAATGGTAGAGCCTGAGTTTTCCAAACTTATGACGCGGGTTCGATTCCCGTCGACCCCTCTATGTTGGGACGTTGATTCCGTGAAAGCCGCCAGCTTCAGCTGGCGGCTTTCACTCGTTAAGCGGATGTCGACAACTAGTGATCGTAGGCAGGCGAGAGTGTGCGCGGTCCGCTGCCGACGGCCAGGTTTGACTGGGGAACGATGGCGTCGCGAGCGGTTGGCGGGGTACCGGCCTCTTCGCCGGGCTTGACCACGACGAACTGGCCCATCATGCCGGCGTCTTCGTGCGACAGCATATGGCAGTGGAACATATACGGAAAGTCGGGGTCGGTATATTTCGCGAACTGCATAATGAGTTCGTAACGCTTGCCGGGCTCGAGGTAGATCGTGTCCTTCCAGCCAGACAGTTCGACCGGCGGCGGCTCGGTGCCCACCCGCAGCACCTGAAACTGCACTGCGTGCACGTGAAAGTTGTGCGGCAGGGGCATGGCGTTGTCGACGGTCCAGACCTCGGTCGCGCCGGCCTCGATCGTCTCGTCGATGCGGGTCATGTCCATCAGCCGATTGTTGATCGTGTAACCGTTGAGTGTGAACGAACGATCGACGGAGGCATCCTCTTTATCGAGCGGTTCGATGCTCGCGAGGGTGCTGGAGGTCTCTCCGATGCTGCTGAGCGTGTCGGCGGCGCGCAGCTCCATCACGTCGAGGGTGTCGTCACCGGCGTTGCGCGTCGCGGCGCTGGCCGAGGTACCGAGGTCTGGTTTGTTCGACTGCAGGTTCACGGTCTCCCCCGGCACCAGCTGAACGAGCATTTCGGCGCGTTCCCCCGGCGATAAACGGATGCCGTCCATCGGCGCCGCTTCCGTCAGCAGTCCCCCGTCGGTTGCGATCAGATCGAACGAGCGGCCGTCGCTGAACCCGAAGTCGTACACCCGTGCGGTCGACCCGTTGACCAGTCGCAGTCGCACCACCTCGGAGGTGACGTTGAGGTACGGCGCGAGGGTGCCGTTGACGAGCAGCTGGTCGCCTATGGGTCCGATGTAGCCGCGCACGTCGGTGACGAACTGGCCGTTCTCGTCGAAGCGACGATCTTGCACCACCACCGGAATATCGTCGACGCCGTAGCTGCGCGGCAGGGTGAGGGCGGCCTCTTCGTTGTCCTGCACGATGAAGACGCCGGCCAAGCCCATTTCGACCTGGTGCTCGGTGTCGCCTTCGGGGTGCGGGTGGTACCACAGCGTTGAGGCTGGCTGGTCGATCTCGAAGTTGGGGCTCCATTTCGCGCCGGGTTCGACCATCTGGTGCGGTCCGCCGTCCATTTTGGCGGGGAGGTTCGCGCCGTGCCAGTGCACGGTGGTAGCTACGTCGAGATCGTTGTTGACGTTGATGCGCACGTTTTCGCCGCGCGCGGCGATGATCGTCGGTCCAAGATAGCTGCCGTTGTAGCCCCAGGTGTCGGTCTCCACGCCCGACGTAAATTCGGTTGTGCCGGCCTGAGCCGTGAGGTCGAACACTCGCTCGCCCGCGGCGTCAACGGTCGAGTCGGCCAGGGGCGGGATGGCGAGCGGATTCACGAACTCAATGTTGCCGACCGTGTCGATCACGCCGGCCCCATCTTCACCGGAACACGCGGTGAGGCCGAGGGCCACTACCACCGTACCGACTACGGCCCCGCTCACGATAGTTGCGATGCGACGGCGGGGCCTGGCAATTCGGATCATGTTTCTATTTTCGCAGTTTGCTCTGGACTGTTACACCATGCCCCCTCGTCAGGCCTGGCAGCGCGGGCACCAGTACAGCTTGCGGGCAGCCATCTCTTCGAGCACGATGTGGGTGCCGCAGACTCGACAGGGTAGCCCCTCCCGTTTGTAAACCCAGTGCCGGTCGGCCCGATTCTTCATGGCGAGCCGATAAGGCTGGCCTTCGAGGCCGTCCATGGTCATCATCTGCCCGGTCGCAACTCCTATGTGGAGGAGGTGCGCCCAGTCACGCCACAGGTCACGCACGGTTTCGTCGCCGAGCGATTTGCCGGGCGCGTGCGGGTTGAGCCCGGCCCGAAAGAGCATCTCGGCCCGATAGACATTGCCGATGCCGCTGACCACGCCCTGATCCATGAGCAACCGGCCAATCGATGTGGGCTTCTTGCGCACGACGCTCACGAACCGCTCTTCGGCTTGCGGACTGTTGTCCAGTTCCGGGTCGGGGCCGAGTTTGGCGATGACGGCACCGACCTCGGCCGGGTGGAGCACCTCACACGCCGTCGGACCGCGCAGGTCGGCGCACACCGTATCGCTGAGCAGGCGCACGCGCACCTGACCGACCGGCTCCGGCGGAAAAGTGTCGGCGAGGTCGATCTCCTTTTCCTGTTCCGACATGCGCACCCGGGTTCGGCGGGGCGCGCCGATGCTGAAGACCGAGTTCTCCCCGGCCGAGTCGTAGGTCGGCAGGCCAGCAGTCAGGTCGCTGCCGTGCTGGTTGGTCTGGCCCATCCGGCCGTTGGCCGAGGCCATCGTGGCATCCATCTGAATCTCGCCGCTGAAATCCCAGGCTCCGTACAATCCCAAGTGGATGCGCAACCAGAGTCCGTGATCGAACTCCAGGAACATCTGCTTACCGACGGCGCGGGCATCCGTCACGGTGTGCCCACTGAGCTGCGCGGAACCGGCCACGAACCGTCCCTGTGGGGAGGAAACGGTGACCCGTTGGCCGATGAAGTTGCGCTGAAACTGGCGGGTAATACGGTGGACGGAGTGACCTTCTGGCACCTCAGTTCACCGGCCGTCGACGTTTTTTCCGGCGATGGTTCCGGTGGTTTCATATTCCCCGAGCTGATGAATGCGGCGCACATGCCGCTCTTCAGCGCTGAACGGCTCGGCGATGAACGCGTCGATGAAGCTCGTGGCCTCTTCAATTGTGTGCTCGCGGGCACCGATGGAAATGACGTTGGCGTCGTTGTGATCACGGGCCAGACGGGCCGTGCTGAGGTTCCAGACTAGGGCGGCGCGGGCGCCGGACACCTTGTTCGCGGCCATCTGCTCGCCGTTGCCCGAGCCGCCGAACACAACACCGAGCGCCTCGATGCCAGTTTCTCGGTCGTCGACGGTGGCCTGCGCTGCATTGATACAAAAAGCAGGGTAGTCATCGAGGGCATTGTAGGTCCGAGGCCCGTGGTCGACGACCTCGTGCCCGGCCGCACTCAGGTGCGTGATCAGGTGATGGCTGAGGTCGAGACCGGCATGGTCCGTGGCGATGTGGATGCGCATAAGAGCAGTCTAATTTGTGCTGGCCGGAGTACCGACGGACTCGGTGATATTCGGCTCAAAGCGCGGTTCACGGGTTCGACTGCGCTTGAGTTCGAAGAATCCGTCGTAATTGGCCAGCGCGACGACGCCGTCCCACAGCGCCAGGGCCTGCTCGCCCATCGGTGCCGGGGAAATGACCGGACCGAAGAAGGCCACACCGTTTACGGCGATCACGGGCGTGCCGACGTCCTGGCCAACGCGATTGATGCCATCGAAGTGGCTGGTGCGCATCTCCAGGTCATATTCCTCGCTGTCGGCGAAGGCAGCGAAACTGGCCGGCAGGCCCACCTCGGCGAGCGCGGCGGGAATGACCTCGTCGGGGTTCGTGTTGCCTCCCGGGTGAATCCGCTGGCCAAGTGCGTCGTAGAGCGCCTTGACCATCGGCTGGCCGTGCAGTTCGTTGGCGGCGGTGACGAGGCGGGTGTACTTGAGCGCCCGGGGAAAAAACGCCGCGTACTCCTCACTCACCTCCTGATCTTCGTTGAGCACGGCGAGGCTCATGACATGCCAGGTCACCTCGAAATGACGCAGCCGGGCGACCTCGTCCACCCAGCGCGAAGTCATCCAGGCCCAGGGACACGAGGGGTCAAACCAGAAATCTACAGAATCAGTCATAGGACCAGCCTATGCAGAAACGGCAGGGGGATCTCCGTTCCTACGAATGACCATTTGGGCATCGCCCCCGGACGGGCTATCGATGTTGGGTCAAAAAAAACTGCACCAGGCAGTACATCTCAACGTCGCAAGCACAGTATCTCCACAGGAGAAATTCACATGCCCATTGACCGAAGCACGTCCACCGCGCAGTCCACCGCGCAGTCCACGGCTGCGAAGCACACCGTGAAGCCGAAAAAGGCTCTCCTACGCCGCCGCATCGCGGTGTCCGACGTCAACGTCGTCGAGAAACCCATCATGAAGCGCGCCCTCGGCGGCACCATCGTGGGAAACACCATGGAATGGTACGACGTGGGTGTCTTCGGCTACCTCATCACCACCATGGGACCGGTCTTCCTTCCCGAGGCGGACGCATCCGTTCAAACCCTGTTTCTGCTCGGTACCTTTGCGGCGACCTTTTTCGCCCGCCCCCTCGGCGGCGTGTTCTTCGGCTGGCTCGGTGACCGCATCGGCAGGCAGAAGGTGCTTGCGACCACCCTGATTCTGATGGCCGCCTCGACCTTCGCCGTCGGCCTGCTGCCGGGCTACGCGCAGATCGGTGTCTGGGCGGCGGTGCTGCTCGTCTTCGTCAAACTCGTGCAGGGATTCTCCACCGGCGGCGAGTACGCCGGCGCCACAACCTTCATCAGCGAGCACGCTCCCGACAAGCAGCGCGGCTACTTCGCCAGCTTTCTTGACATGGGCAGCTACCTCGGTTTCGCCATCGGCGCCTCGCTCGTCTCGGTGCTGCAGCTCACGCTCGGCCAGGAGGTCATGGAGGATTGGGGCTGGCGCCTTCCGTTCCTCATCGCCGGGCCGCTCGGCCTGATCGCCATCTACTTCCGCATGAAGATCGATGAGTCTCCCGCATTCCAAGCCACCCTCGATGCGCAGGAAGCCGCCCAGAAGAACCCGGTCGGAGCAACTGCAGAGACCCCCAAGGGCCCGATTCAGATCTTCAAAGCCTATGGGCGCAACATCATCATCGCGATGATCCTCGTTGCCGCCGCGAACACCGTCGGTTACGCGCTGACCTCCTACATGCCCACCCATCTCACCGAGAACAAGGGCTACGACGAGTTGCACGGAACGGCGCTGACGATTCCGATCCTCGTGGTCATGGCCCTGTGCATCCCCCTGAGCGGCCGTCTGTCCGACCGGGTCGGTCGACGTCCGGTGCTGTGGACCGGTGCCATCAGCACGGTCGTGCTGGCTTACCCGGCGTTCCTGCTCATCGGCGTCGGTTCGATCTGGTCGACGTTGCTCGGCCTCGCGCTCATCGCGCTCCCAGTCACCTTCTACGTCTCGACCATTGCCTCAGCACTACCGGCGCTGTTCCCGACGGCGAGCCGTTACGGCGCCATGGGCATTTCGTACAACTTCGCGGTCGCCATTTGCGGCGGCACCACGCCGTTCATCATCGCCGCGCTTATCGTGGGCACCGGCAACGACATGATGCCCGCGTTCTACCTGATGGGCACCTCTCTCATCGGTGCGATCGCGATCTACTTTCTCAAGGAATCGGCCAACCGCCCGCTACCCGGGTCGATGCCGAGCGTCAACAGTGCCGAAGAAGCACACGGCCTGGTCCAGACACAGGACGACAACCCCCTGCTCAACACTGACGAAATGCCGTTCGACCACACCTACGAGCCACCCACCACTGCCATTCCCATTCAAGAACCGGCCAGACTCTAGATAAAACGGATGCTCACAGTCGCCCCGCGTAGAATTCGCGAATGACCACCGCGCCCCCCACCACTGCGCCCACCAACACTGCGCCCACCAACGCGAGCGCAGCTAAATGCAGCGCGCCGGCCCTTGAATTCGCCGGAATCGACCCGCACGACCTCGA
Source organism: Cryobacterium sp. Y62 (assembly GCF_002929785.1). Lineage (NCBI taxonomy): Bacteria > Bacillati > Actinomycetota > Actinomycetes > Micrococcales > Microbacteriaceae > Cryobacterium > Cryobacterium sp. Y62. The sequence goes on from NZ_PJJK01000109.1 coordinate 56,970, forward strand.
AGTGACCCTGCGGGTGCTCGCCTCCCTCAGCGACGTGGACCCGGACAGCGCCGACTTCGTCACCGTGCGCCAGGCGACCGCCAAGATGTTCAAGTCGGTCAAGATGTCGCGGCGCCTGGAGAAACGCGCGGTCATCGCCGACGCCGATCGTAGCGTCATCGCCGCCACCGCCACCGGCGCGCCCACCCGCATCGACGACGAGACCCGCGGCGCCCAGCTCTCTCTTGGTACCAGCACGGCGACCGCCGGTGAGCTGCTCGTTCCGCGCGCCTGTTATATCTGCAAGCAGAAATACACCGTGGTCGACGCGTTCTACCACCAGCTTTGCCCGAGCTGCGCCCTCTCGAGCCACGCCAAACGCGACGCGCGCACCGACCTCACCGGCAAGCGCGCACTGCTCACCGGCGGCCGCGCCAAGATCGGCATGTACATCGCTCTGCGCCTGTTGCGCGACGGTGCCCACACCACCGTCACCACCCGGTTTCCGCGCGACGCCGTGCGCCGCTTCGCCGCTATGGACGACTCCAAGGATTGGCTGCACCGCCTGCGCATCGTCGGCATCGACCTGCGAGACCCGGCCCAGGTGATCGCCCTGGCTGATTCGGTCGCTGCCCAGGGCCCGCTCGACATTCTCATCAACAATGCAGCGCAGACCGTGCGACGCTCGCGCGGCTCGTACTCCCTGCTGGTTGAGGCCGAGGATGCTCCGCTGCCCGACGGCCCCCTGCCCGAGATCGTGTCGTTCGGCCACACCAACGATGCGCATCCGCTCGCCCTGGCTGCATCGGTCTCCGGGCATCCGCTGCTCGCGACGGCGGCCGGTGCCGGTGCCCTTACAGCGGATGATCTCACCCGGCTGGCACTCGCCGCCGGGTCTTCGTCGCTGGAGCGTCTCGCCGCTGGCACCGCCATTGACGCCGGCGGGCTTGTTCCCGACCTGCACGACGTGAACAGTTGGACAGCCAACGTCGAAGATGTGGATCCGCTCGAGATGCTCGAAGTGCAGTTGTGCAACACGACGGCACCATTTCTGCTGGTGAGCCGTCTGCGGGCCTCGCTCACAGCATCCGCGGCCCGACGTACTTATATTGTGAACGTGTCGGCGATGGAGGGCGTGTTTGGTCGCGGCTACAAGGGCCCCGGCCACCCGCATACCAATATGGCCAAAGCGGCCCTGAACATGCTCACCCGCACCAGCGCGAAGGAGATGCTGGAAGACGGCATTCTTATGACCAGCGTCGATACCGGCTGGATCACCGACGAACGCCCACACCCCACCAAGGTGCGCCTGGCCGAGGAGGGTTTTCACGCTCCGCTCGACCTGGTCGACGGCGCCGCCCGGGTGTACGACCCGATCGTGCGCGGCGAGGACGGCGAAGACGTCTACGGCGTCTTTCTGAAGGACTACAAGCCCGGCGCCTGGTAGCACCTGGCCGTCGACCACTGGGGTGTACCCCAGGCGGCCACATAGTTGGACCAACCCTTCCCTGACCGGATCGCGCCCATGGCGAGGACTCAAAGATGTCGAGTAAACCTCAGGTCATGCGGCAAAAATTGCCCCTGTGAGGCTGACCGCATGCTACACCGCCGTCTGATCACGCCGACCGTTTTTCTCGCTCTCGTCGCTCTCAGCGGATGCGCGGCCGGGCCCGTCGCAGGGCCGCCAAGGTCAGCGAGCGCGGGGCCGACAGAACTTGCCGCTACCACGGGTGTCTACACCTGTGACGATGTTGCCACCCTCGATACCGTGGCCGGCGCGTTGGCCCCCGCGGACGAAAGTATGCCGACCCCGGTGGCCGCGACGCAGCCGGGGATGGCCCTCACCGAGTATGCCGTGCCCAGCCACCTGGTCTGGCCGGCGGTAGACCTGGTCGAACGGGAACCCGCCTGCACCGGCGCGCTCAAGTCGCAGGGTAGTGCGATGGCACTTGGTGTCGACGCCCTCGACTACGAAATCTGCGATTCGTCGAGCATGGACCCGATCTGGTTCGACCGGTACGTGACACAGACCGCGAGGGTCTTCACCTGCTACGTTGACGCCGCTGGTGTCAACGGCACCTCGATCACGGTCGGCTATGACCTCGCCAGCATCGTCGACACGATGATCTCCACTCCCGACAGCCAGGCTGCCCTGCCGCAGATTGCGTTGGAAGGCGCCGTCGACGGCGAGCACGCCGTGCAGATCTGCACCGACACCTCGTCGTACTGCACCGTGATCTTTTCGCTCGGCCAGTCGGCGTACCAGGTCGAGTCACGTACCGACGCGGTCGCTGTCGCTGTCGCTGTCTCCGAAGCAATCATCGCCCAAGCCCGCTAGCCTCCTACTGCGCTACAACGACAGGAGAACGACATGACCGAGGACACTTTCGACCGAGACGTCGTGCGCGCCTTCAAACACTTCATGGAACGGGTCGTATCTGCGGCGGATAACCGGGCCGGTTCGGGCCTGACACCACTCGGCGATCGCATCAGCGCCTTTCTCGGCGCCAACGCGTCGAGGTTGCCGGTCGTGTCGGAGACCCTGACCGATCATCGCCTAGTCGACGCGGACATCGCCCTGAGCACGTTGGCCAGCGTGGATCCGGCCGCGCTTCTGGGTGTATCGGGCGGGCAGCAGCGGTTTCATTCGACGCTGTCCGAGCTCGTGGCCAGCCCGTTACAGGGCTTCGGGCCCGGACCTGTGGACTACTCGGCCCGGGCGACCGGACCGACGACAACCCGCCAGGTCGTCTCATTCGGCCTCCGACTCATCCGCTTTGACGATCAGCCGATCGCGGTGCTGCAACGCGCCGCGAATCCGCAATTCGGGCGCAATACGGCCGAGCTCGAAATCATGGCCGAGTCGCCGCACACGGTCACCGGTTTTCTGGAGCACCTGCGCGCACTCATGATCGAGCACAGCGTGCTGCGCGGGCAGGTGCTCTCGTTCGTGCAAACCGAATACGGATCCGGAGCCGGAATCACCTTTCTGGAACGACCCGTCGTACCGACGGCCGCCATCGTGCTGCCGGAGGGCATCCTCGGCACCATCACCGACCACGTCATCGGAATCGGCGAGCAGCGCCAGGTCTTGCTCGCCGCCGGGCAACATTTGAAGCGCGGTGTGCTGCTCTACGGGCCTCCCGGCACCGGCAAAACCCTCACTGTGCGCCACCTGCTCAGCGAAACACCGGGCATCACCGCCGTGCTGCTCACCGGTACCAGCATCGTGCACATTGCTGCGGCTGCCGAGATCGCGCGCACCTTTGCGCCGTCGATCGTCGTGCTGGAAGACATCGACCTGGTCGCGATGCAGCGTAACGCCACTCCGCAACCCCTGCTGTTCGAGGTGCTCGACGCCCTTGACGGACTCGACGGCGACGCCGATGTGGCGTTCGTCATGACCACCAATCGGGTCGAGGTGCTCGAGCGCGCCCTTGCCGAACGGCCAGGCCGGGTCGACCTCGCCGTCGAAGTGCCATTGCCCGCCCTTGCCGAACGCGAGCGGCTGTTCCGGCGCTATGCGGGAAGGCTGCCGTTCACCCCAGCCGCCCTCGACGCCGCTGCCCGCCGTGCAGAGGGCGTGACGGGCTCTTTCGCAAAGGAATTGATTCGTCGGGCCGTGATGACGCGCCAATCCGCCTCCTTCGGCTGGGCAACGGGTAGCGCGGCGCCGTTGACAGCGGAGCCGACGCCCGAGCCCTCCGCGGACTCACCCGAGCCAGTGTAATGACCGGCCGTGTGGCTGGGTCAGGGCGATCGGCTCGCCGTCCAGGGCAAGAATGAAAGCGGAAGCCGGAATTGAATGTGACGGCGCCGGCGCCTCCCCAAGCCGCTCCAACACCCCAGGCACCACGCTCTGCCCCTCGTTCGACAACCAGCGCACCGGCAGTCGGGTCATCTGCGCGGCGAACCGGCCGCGGTCGGTTGCGTTCAGGTAGGCGAGCACCGCGGTGTGGAACACGACAACGGTTGCCCCGGCCGGTGCCCGGGCAACGAGCGCCTCGATCTGAGCATTGAGGTCCCCCCGCACGATCTCGACCGGCTCCTGGCGGGCCACGGCAACCGCGGCGCGCAGCCGGGATCGACGGCCGTCATGTTCCGGCCAGATCAGCGCATCGAGCCAGGCTACGTCCGCGTCGCTGCAGACGTCGAGGGGATGAAGGTCGATTCCGGCCCGCCACACGATCTCGGGCATCCGCTCGGGCAGCGGCACCGGACCGCTCACGTCGCAGTCGAGCACCACCGGGTTCGCCCTGTCTCTCGGGTGCAGCATCCGCTCGCCGCCATCAGCAAACCGATATCGGTAGCTGTACCGATCGGGGTGCAGGCAGAGACCGGCGGATGCCCCAACTTCGATGATCGCGAGGGGCCCGGCGAGCGCCGCCAGGGCCGGCAACAGCACAGCGCACCGACCGGGTTCATTCGTCTGGGTGGCATGGGTCAGACAGGTGGCGGCGACGAGCGCCCAGTGCTCGCGCAGCCAGGCCGCGAAAGCCGGATACTCCCCCACCACGGCCCCGTGCAACCGGGCCGCGCTGAACACTAGGTTCGGTTGCCGTTTGACCGGCGGCAACAGATCGATCAGTTTCACTATCTCAGGATCAGCCGCAACCCCAGCGGCCCAGCGTTCGTAACAGGCGCTCATTCCGCGGGCTTCAACCTCAGCGAAGGCTCGGTAGCGTTCAGCGGTCGCGACGCCGGGATCGGTGCTCGCTCTCATGCCCACATTGTAATCATGGTTAGGCTTGCGGGGTGCGATGGCGCCACGAGCGCCAGAGCTTCACCGTTCCAAATGGAATCCGTCGCGAATCGAATCGTGAATCGAATTGGAGAACTAAGTTGCCCGGAGAGAACCTCACCCGCCTTGAAGCGTCAGAGCGCGCCGCGCTCGTCACGGTAGCGAGCTACAACGTTGTGCTCGACCTCACTACCGGCCCCACCACGTTCGGCAGCACCACGACGGTGCGCTTCGCCGCTACCCCCGGAGCCTCGACCTTCATCGATGCCATCACTGCCATGGTGCACTCGGTGACCCTCAACGGTGCCGCGCTCGACCCGGCCGTCGTGAGTGACGGCATCCGCATTCAGCTGGACGGCCTGCAGGCCGAGAACGAGCTCGTTGTCGTCGCCGACGCGTTGTACACCAACACCGGTGAGGGACTGCACCGCTTCGTCGACCCGGTCGACAACGAGGTGTACCTGTACAGCCAGTTCGAGGTGCCCGACTCTCGCCGCGTCTTCGCCGTGTTCGAGCAGCCCGACCTCAAGGCGAAATTCGCTTTTACCGTCACAGCGCCGAGCCAGTGGCAGGTTGTTTCCAACTCGACCACGCCGGAGCCAACCGACGCCGGCAACGGTGCCAGCACCTGGGCGTTTGCACCGACCCACGTGATCTCGAGCTACATCACCGCGCTCATCGCCGGCCCCTACGCCGTCGTGCGCGGCGAACTGACCTCGAGCGACGGACGCACCATTCCGCTCGGCGTGTTCAGCCGCAAGAGCCTCAGTGAATACCTCGACGCTGACTACATCCTCGAGAAGACCCGCCAAGGCTTCGCCTACTACGAGGAGAAGTTCGGTTACGCCTACCCGTTCGACAAGTACGACCAGCTGTTCGTTCCGGAATTCAATGCCGGCGCCATGGAGAACGCCGGCGCGGTCACCTTCACCGAAACGTACATCTTTCGCTCCAAGGTGACCGACGCCATCAAGGAACGCCGTGTTGTAACGATTTTGCACGAGCTCGCCCACATGTGGTTCGGCGACCTCGTCACCATGACCTGGTGGAACGACCTCTGGCTCAACGAGAGCTTCGCCGAGTGGGCATCGACCATCGCCACCGCCGAGGCCACCGAGTGGCATGAAGCCTGGACCACCTTCGCCGTGATGGAGAAGAGCTGGGCTTACAAGCAAGACCAGCTTCCCTCGACCCACCCGGTCGTCGCCACGATTCGCGACCTTGACGACGTACTCGTCAACTTTGACGGCATCACCTACGCCAAGGGTGGCTCTGTACTCAAGCAACTCGCCGCCTGGGTCGGCATCGACGCCTTCTTCACCGGCGTCGGATCGTACTTTCAGAAGCATCAGTGGGACAACACCGAGCTTTCCGACCTGCTGGTCGAGCTCGAGGCCGCCAGCGGTCGTGACCTCAGCGGCTGGGCGCATTTCTGGCTCGAGACCGCCGGCGTCAACACGCTGCGCCCTGAGATCGCCACGGATGAAGCGGGCGTCATCACCGGCTTCACGGTGCTGCAGACCGCCGCCGCCGCCTACCCCACCATTCGCCCGCACCGTCTCGCCATCGGTTTCTACACCTTCAACGACGCGCAGAAACTCGTGCGCACGCACCGGGTCGAGCTCGACGTCGACGGTTCTACAACGGATGTCCCCGCTCTCGTCGGCCAGAAACGTCCCAACCTGATCCTGCTCAACGACGACGACCTCACCTACGCCAAGGTGCGCCTCGACCCGGTCTCGGAGGCCGTCGCGCTCGAGCACCTCTCCGCGATTGAGAGCCCGCTCGCCCGCGCTCTGGTCTGGGGTTCGGTCTGGGACGCCACCCGTGACGCCGAAACCACGGCCCGCGACTTCGTGCGTCTGGTGCTGAACAATGTCGCCACCGAAACCGAGTCGACCACGCTGCGCACCGTGCTCGGCCAGGTCGTGCTCACCGCGAGCCACTACGTGGCCGAACCGCACCGCGAAGCCACCACCACCGAGGTCGCTGACGCACTCTGGACGCTCGCGCAGGGCGCGGCGGCCGGCAGCGATGCCCAGTTCCAATTCGTGAAGTTCTTCGCCGCCGTCGCAGCCACCCCCGCGCAGCTCGAGAACGTGGCGGCGCTGCGTTCGGGCAACACCGTGCTCGATGGTCTGACCGTCGACACCGACCTGGCCTGGGAGCTCCTCACCGCCCTCGTGGCCGGTGGGCGCGCCGACGCCGCTCAGATCAGCGAGAGCCTCGCGGCAGACAACACGGCGACCGGCGCACAGTCGGCCGCTCTGGCCCGGGCTGCCCTCCCTACTGCCGAGGGCAAGCTCGCCGCCTGGTCGTCACTCATCGACATCGACACGGCCGCGACAACCATCGTACGCACGACGTCCGCCGGGTTCCTGCGGGTGAACGATTCGGCGCTGCTCGAGCCGTTCGTCACGACCTATTTCGAGATGTTGCAGCGGGTCTGGGACGCACGCAGCTTCTCGATCGGCGAAAAGCTCGTGATCGCTCTCTACCCGGCACCGCTGAACAACCAGGCCCTCGCGAATGCGACAAAGACCTGGCTCGATGCGAACCCCGAGCCGGCCGCCCTGCGCCGCCTCGTGGTCGAAAACCTGGCCGGAGTCGAGCGCTCGCTCAAGGTGCAGGCTCGCGACGCCGAATAATTAGTACCAACGAGCACTGAGAACCCCGCGACCTGATGGTCGCGGGGTTCTCCTTTACCTTGGAGGTTCACAGCAAACCCCACGTATGCCGAGAGGATGCCGCTGGCAGCGTCACAGGCGCAGGGTCGCGTCGGCCGCATGGCGGGCTGCGACCGCTCTGGCCCGGGCAACTTCCCGGGTACCGCTGAGGCCCTCGGTAGACTGGCTTGGATATGAACTGGGAAACTTTCTGGGCCAACCTCGGCACCTTCATCGCTAAAATTCCGTGGACCGATTACGTCGGAAAGATCTTCGCCATTGCGGCTATCATCGTTGTCGCGTTCGCTCTGCGCTGGGCCCTGCAATTCGTGATTCGCCGGGTCGTGCAACAAATCGTCTCCGGCGTCAAAAAGAACCAGAAGGTCGACGACACTCAGGCGCTAAACGTCTCCCCTATGGCTGCTGTGCGTGTCGTACAACGCTCGCGCACGCTTGGCGCGGTGCTGGCGAACATCGTCAATGTGTTCATCCTGATCACCGCGTTGTTGCTCATCGTCACCACCCTGAACAAGGAGATCCTGGGCTCTTTCGCGCTGCTGACCGCAGCGATCGGTGCCGGCCTCGGTTTCGGTGCTCAAAACATCGTCAAGGACATACTCAACGGCCTGTTCATGGTGGTAGAGGATCAGATCGGCGTTGGCGATATCGTCGACGTGGGATTCGCATCCGGTGTCGTAGAAACGGTCGGAATTCGCATCACGCAGGTACGCGATGTCGACGGCACGCTCTGGTTCGTGCGCAACGGTGAGATCCTGCGGGTCGGCAACATGTCGCAGGGCTGGGCCCGCGTCATCATCGATCTCGCCATTCCCTACAGTTCCGACGTGGAGGCCGTGCAAGACGAGCTGCTACGCGTTGCCAGCGCCCTCGCCTCCAGCCGTAAGTGGCGCGCGTATATCCTCGAAAAGCCGGAGATCTGGGGCCTCGAGTCGATCACGGCCGAAGCCCTCGTCACCCGGCTCGTGGTCAAGACCAGGGTCTCAGCCAAGTGGGACTTCGCCCGTGACCTTCGCCTGCACATGAAGAAGGCCCTGGATGGCATGGGTGTTCCGCTGACCCCGCTCAACAGTGTCGTCATGACCACCGGCGACGGCACCATCGATGGCTCGATCATTGAACCGGTTGAGGGAGCACTCGACGCGGCCGAAGAGGCCGCAGCTGCCGTGCCCGATGTTGTAGCCGATGTGCGCACCGGCCCGGTCGCGGTGCGAAAACCCCGCGGGCCGCGCAAGGCCAAGCCCAAAGACGTGCCGGCTCCGATGAAGACGCCTGACCCCGAAGTTCGCGGCGACGGCATTGACTGACCAGTACCGAACAGAAAGCTGCACCACATGACCTCTGAACGACACCCGACCGACCGACCCAGTACCCCCGCCGGCGTACACCTGCGCGAGGGCGAGAACGGCCCCGCCGTGGTGCCCACGTTCTTCGACGAGGTCGGTGGAACGCCATTCTTCGAAAAGCTCGTACACGACTTCTACTTGGGTGTCGCAACCGACCCAGTGCTCAAGCCGATGTATCCCGAAGAGGATCTCGGCCCCGCCGAACACCGTCTGGTCATGTTTCTCGAGCAGTTCTGGGGCGGTCCGGGAACGTACAGTGAACAGCGCGGCCACCCGCGGCTGCGCCAGCGTCACGTGCCGTTCAAGGTCAATCCGGATGCCCGTGACCGGTGGCTGGGCCACATGAAAGTTGCCGTCGACGCAGCCCATCTGCCGCCGCTGCAGCAGGGCATCCTCTGGGATTATCTGGAACGTGCAGCTTTCGCGATGGTGAACAGCTTCGAGGACTAGGGGGCTGGCGTCTCGCGCAACTTCTCGACGTACGGTCATCAGATGACTGCGGTGATACTGGAACAATGAAGATCCGCGACCTAACCTCGGCAAACATCGACGCAGCGGCGGCGCTCTGGCACCAGGCTGGGCTCACCCGCCCGTGGAATTCGCCCGAGCGTGACGCGCAGCGCGCCCTCGACGGCGACACCTCCACGGTGCTCGGTGCTTTCCTTGAAGAACGCTTAGTCGGTACCGTCATGGTCGGTCACGATGGGCACCGCGGGTGGGTGTATTACCTCGCGGTAGACGACAGCATGCGTGGAACCGGGTTGGGAAAGCGGATGATGGCTGACGCAGAAAACTGGCTACGCACCAACGGTGTCGTCAAGGTTCAACTCATGGTGCGTTCGGACAACGACCTCGTTCTGGGGTTCTACGAACACCTCGGCTACGAGGACGCCAACGTACAGGTGCGCTCCAAGTGGCTTATCCAGGCAACGTCATAGAACAACCCGGCATATGTGGAACAACAAACCCGCCGACCTGCTCCGCGACGTCATCGACGGCCAGGTCGGCAAATAGCGTGCTTACGATGCGAACGACTCGGCTGCCTCGCAGGGGCTCGCCGTTGGATCGGCGCGGTGCACGCTCGTAGCCAACGCGCCAAGCAGCTCGGCCAGCCGGTGGGCGTCATCGTCGTGCATTCCCGAGAGAATGCTGGCTTCCACAGCAGCAACGCGCGTCTCGTACCGGGTGAGCACGCTCACGCCCTCTGGTGTGGCCCGAATCTTTCGGGCCCGACGATCGGTGGGGTCGGGAATGCGCTCCACCAGCCCGGCGCCTACCATACCGTCGAGCAGGTAGGTGAGCACGGTGCGGTCGATGGCCAGGTGCGCCCCGATGGCTTGCTGGGAAGGAAGGTCACGGTGAATGACCGTGGACAGCACCTGATAGCAGCGCACTCCCCCGGGCAGTCCCTCGACGGCGATCTCCAGCTGACGCTGATAACCGCGCAGAACCATCGCGAGGTTCCACCCCAGATCTCCCGGCACGGTGATTGACCGGCGCGATTCGATAGTCATACGGGTCAGCCTATCCCAAACCATGCAGTTGCATAGATATTCTTTGAGACATATGATCTGGACAACATCATATTTCGACGGGAGCAGCGCTATGAGCAGTCAAAGTGCTATGAGCAGTCAAAGTGCCAGGACCAGTCAGCACGCCACAACTATCGGTATCCTGGGCGCCGGTCGGGTTGGAACGGCGTTGGCTCGGCAGGCGCTGAAAGCCGGATATCAGGTTCGCATCGCGACCAGGCAGCCCGCAGCGGAGAACGCGCTGCTGGTCGACATTGTGACCCCCGGGGCGGTGGCGGTGCAATCTAGCCAGGCCGCGGCATCCGATCTGGTGGTACTCGCGATTCCACTGCACAAGTACCGCACGCTCAACCCGGGCGAGCTGGCCGGTCGAATCGTCATCGACGCGATGAACTATTGGGCACCGGTCGACGGCGTGTTCGATGATTTCGAGAGCGATCCGCGCACGTCGAGCGAGGTCGTCGAAGAGTTTCTGCAGGGTGCCCGGGTGGTGAAGTCGCTCAACCACATCGGTTATCACGAGCTCGAAGAAGATAACAAACCCGCAGGCATGCCGACCCGGCGGGCACTCGCTCTGGCCGGTGACGACGCCCAGGCCAAGGCAGTCGTTGAAAGTTTCATCGACCGACTCGGCTACGACGCGGTCGATGCTGGCTTCCTCGCTGCCGGCCGCTCGTTCGAGCCGGCCACCGAGATCTTCACCGGCAGTCACACCGCGAACCAGCTTCGCGCCCTCATTCAGAAGGCCCGTCCGCTCGCGGCCGCCGCCTAAGTCACCGACACAATGGAGAACACCTTGCAAATCGGCGCCTACAGCTTCGGCGATACTCAACTCAACCCCGATGGCAGCGCGCGTTCCACCGCGGAGGCGATTAAGAATCTGTTCGACGCCATCGTGCACGCCGACAAGGCGGGGTTGGACTATTTCGGCATCGGTGAACACCACACCATCTCCATGCCCGCCTCATCGCCCGGCGCGATCATCGCGGCTGCGGCTGCGGCGACGACTCAGATCAAACTCGGCAGCGCGGCCAGCATCATCGGAACGGATGACCCGGTGCGGGTGTTCCAGCAGTTCGCGACGGCGGATGCCATCTCCGGCGGGGGCCGCATCGAGATCACGGCCGGCCGTGGCTCCTCGGTCGAGACGTTTCCGTTATTCGGCTACGAGCTGGGCGATTACGACGAGCTCTACGCTCAGAAGCTCGATCTGCTCCTGACGCTCAACGCCAGCGCCACCGAGAACGTGACCTGGTCGGGAACCGCGCGCCCGTCGATCCCTCAGCTCGACGTCGTGCCGCGCCCCGTGCAGGGTTCCCTGCCCATCTGGATCGCCACCGGCGGTAGCGCACCGTCATCGGCTCGTGCCGGGCGCCTCGGCCTCCCCCTCGCCTACGCCATCATCGGCGGGCAGCCGCACCGGTTCGCGCCGCTCGCCAATCTCTACCGGCAGTCAGCCAAGCAGGCCGGCCACACCGGAGACAACATCAAGGTCTCGGTAGCGACCTTCGGCCTGGTAGCTCCGACCAAGAAGGAAGCGGTGGAGCGGATGTATCCGGGCTGGGTCAACCTCAACGTGGAGATGGGTCGGCTGCGCGGCTGGCCGGCTCCGCAGCGCGGTTCCTATCTGGCCCAGGTCGACGCCCCGAATGCCTATTTCATCGGCGACCCGGACGACGTGGCCGAACGCATCGTCGACCTGCACCGGCACCTCGGCCACATGCGTCACTTTCTGCAGGGCGACCACGGCGGGCTCCCCCAGGAGCACCTGCTCGAGTCCATCACGCTGCTCGCCACCGAGGTCAAGCCCCGCGTGAAGCGGCTGCTCGCCGCCAAATAGCAGCTGCTCGTTCTCAGCGTCGCTGCGAGAAGCCAGCGGCCGGTCGTGTCCGTCACTGCCGTGATCGCTCTGACTTCTTCGCTCACCCGACCGGCAATACTGTAGTCGTACAAAATCGACATTGATTCGACATCCAGCACCTGCGGTTAGATGGAATCATGGCCGGAAACTGTGGCTACACGATCGGGCATTCGACTCATCCGCTTGATGAGTTCGTCGGAATGTTGAAGGCCGATGATATCGAACGGCTCATTGACGTGCGCACCATGCCGGGGTCTCGTCAATGAGCCGCAATTCGGGGAAAACGAACTCGTCACCAGCATGCCGGCGGCCGGTATCGGCTACCAGCGCCTCATAGCGCTCAGCGGTTTACGGCACAGCCCGGTGGCAGACGGTGGCGATCATGTGTACGGAGGCCGTACCCTGGCGTTGTCACCGCTCGCTGATCAGAGACGCGTTGCCCGCTCGCGGACTGCAGGTTGCCAACGTGATGAGCCGCACCTCCACCACGCCGCACACCCTGACCAGTTTTGCAAAGTTCCATGGTGACCGCGCCCGGTATCCGCCCGAAGATTGATCCGCGCCAGACCCTGCGCCGGGGTTAGGAGCGGCCCGGTTTGTAAGCCGAGACCGACGAGGCATCCGCTACCCAAAATCGCCAGGGGAAGTTCGTCGCACTGCCGCCGGGCCCGCTGACGCCCACGCGTGGTCCGATCAGGTGCGGGACAACCACCCCGTCATCGGGTACGAAAAACCTCCACTGTCCACCGAAAAGATCATCACCATCGTTGGCCAGAGATGCCCCAAAGCTTTGGGCGACGCAACCGGGACCGCGCGCCAGACTCCGATCGAGAAGGGGAACCTTTCGTGGTCTGCTTTCTCGACGGCTGCGGGCGATGTCGGCTCCTTCCAGCACGTCTCCTGCTCTGATGAGACATCCGTAGGGCTGGCCTGGGTGTCCGGCGACGAGGTTCAGCGCGTGGTGCATTCCGTAGGTGAAGTAGCAATAGAGGTGCCCGGCGGGACCGAACATGGTCTTATTCCGATTCGTCATACCCCGATAGGAGTGCGCGCCGGGGTCGCGTTCACCGGCATAGGCCTCGACCTCGGTGATGCGAATGGCTACAGTGCCATCGTCATCCGTGTGTTGCAGGATGCAGCCGAGAACTTCGGGTGCGAGTTCGAGCACCTCGCGGGCAAAAAATGCCCGGTCCGCCAGATGAAATCCCGCCAACACGTCCACTCAAACAGTGTATCCGCTCTCTGCAGGCCGGGCTCGAGCGCGACGTTCAGAGCATCTGAGAATTGCGGCAACCAGGCGATTTACCCGTCGCCTCGCCCGGCTGACGGCTGCTTCTTCCACGTTATGCATCCCGTCGGCACGATAGCGTGGAACACGGGTGAAACGATTTGTTCACCTCGATAGTTGCTGGGGGTTCTTATCCGTAAATCATTCGCTGTGATCACTCTTATCGTTTTGGCCGGGGCTTTGTCGGCCTGCACGGCCACACCCCCAGCCACACCCCCAGCCATTCCCCCTACCGTCGATCCGGTCCCGTTCGAAACGGCGGCGGCGGCAGAACCCGACCGCATTCTCATCGGCGCCGAGACGACCGACGTCGTGGACGAGGACGGAACAGTGCTGCTCTCGCTCCGCTATTTTGAGAACGGCGACGAAGCCGTCACTGCCGCCATCAATATTCTCGGAGAGCCTCAGGGAACGCATCATCAGGACGGCTCGAGTCACTACCCGGAGATGGATGGGACGTCGTGGGGCGGTTTCGACATCGTCGTGAACCGCTATTCGAGCGAGGCAATGCCCACCGGGGAAGCACGCTGGTACAAGCCGGCATATAGTGTGCAGGCCACGGCGGCAAGCACAGACGGCGGTATCGCCATCGCCTCGGTGGACGAAATCCGCGTTGGAGACGCATTTGACGTTGCCGCTGAAGACCAGGATACGAACCGCGTGCACTTCGACGATGCGTTCGGCACGCGCTCGGTGGCGCTCGACCTGCCAACGTCATTCCCGGGAATCATCGCCGATGCCGGGATGGAATTGCCCTACGGCGTCATTGCCGTATCCGATCAAGGGTCAATCGACATCACCCGAATCGTCGCGCCGAAATTTCTCTTTTCACTCACCTAGGTCTGACCGAACCTCCACTTAAAGCTCATCACGTTCGACCCCGGCGACTGACAAGAGCTAACAGATACTGCCGCCCTCAGAGTCTGCGGGAGACGCTGCTTTGGTGCGAAACCCGCAAAGCTAACAACACGAGTTCGGTGTCTGTGTTCATACCCCCGTTATTCGCCATCGACATCGCAGGTGTGAACGTATCGACTGCGCGCCAATAGTGTGTCGTGAGAATCACCAGTTGCTGTGTAGCCCTGGTCATCGCAACGTAGCGATCGACCGCTCCCTCGGTTCCGGCGCCGAACGATTTCCGGTCGAGGAGCACGACCAAGTCGAATTCGAGCCCCTTCGCCAGCTTGAGCACGCATGGGCTCGTACACGGAGACAGCGGTGAAAAGCGTGCGGTACTGGGCACTGTCGGCCAGAGCCTCGAGCGCTCCGGTGACCAGATCAGCCTCGTAGGCAAACTCGATGATTTCGTCCCAGGCGACGCCCGCAACCCGGTCGTCGGCCCCAGGCGTTCGCCGGTCAGGTCTAATAAACGTCACACCGCTCGGGGCCGATCCAGACTCACCTCGCGCCAGGCACGTCACGTCCTCGCCTTTCGCCACTGCCACTGCCACTGCCACTGCCACTGCCAGTTCTAAGAGACAAGATTGGGATTACCACTCGTGACTCACTGCCGCAACGTTTTTGTGTGATGCGTGCGATCTCGAAGCAAAGATCCATTCTTCGTCACGAATGTGCCCGCGCAAGAGCGCTCCGCCAACTCCTCGTCGCCGATGCCCGCCCGCGACGGTCGACTTCGCTGAGTTGATGAGTGGTCGACGCCGGCGTCCCGACGACGGACTCGACAGAATCGAAACTGGCAGCGCGTCTCCTCGTGTTGGTACATTGCCAGCATGGGGAAAATCAGTGTCGTTCCGATCACCGTCGCTTTGATCCTTGCGCTGACGGGATGTGCGAGCCCGGTGACGCCAGGTTCATCGGGGCCGTCGACAATGCCGCCGACCATGCCATCGACCATGCCATCGACAACACCAGCAACCGAGCTTTCGTCGGCGCCCGCTTCGCGGTTCGATGTGACCTGTGCCGCCTTGGTGTCGAGCGCCGAACTGGCGGCGCTTTTCGGTGCGAACGGCTACGAGCCGCGGTTGGACTGGGCGCCAACCGTATCCCCGGTGAAGTATGCCGTACAGAACATTGGTGGGTTGAGCTGCACTTGGGGCAATGACGACGCGCCAGTCGCTGGTATTGCCAATCCCGCATATGACGAACTGACCGTACAGGTACTGCCCGATGCCACGGCCGCGCAGATCGAATTGCATGTCGGCGACCATCCGCTCGACGACGCCCAGCCATTCGGAGACTCGTCCGGGACGACCTGTTTCGCAGATTCCGGCCTGTGCACGTCTAACATCCTCGTCGGCGCGGCCTGGATCGACGTGTTTTTGCAGGGAGCAAACGTTACCGATTCGGCCTCCGGCGCCGACGTACTGGCACTCGCCTCGCCGGTCCTGAGCACGATCGCCGAACGGGTCGCCACCGCCGTTGCTTCGAACATCACGCCGGCCGTCGCCGCAGTCGCTGCACGCACCGACTGCGAAGTAGTCCTGCCCGCTGCGACCGTGCAGTCCGTCTTCCAGTCCGCCGAGCTGCCCGTGCATTCCACCTACAACAGTGGCGGTTGGGGCGTCATGACCGGAGCTGCAACACTTGCCGGTGTGACACGCTGCATCGTGGGGCCGGCCGGTTCTGACGCGTCCCTCGCCAACCTAGAGATGCTGCCGCACGGTGCATGGGCCTTTGATCTCGCCCAGGTACGAAGCGGTGTATGGAAAACCCATGAGGCGGTGAGCGTCGCGGGGGTCACCGAATTGGCCTACCTCCGGTGCCCGGTCAAAACGGTCTCGGCCTGCGCGGTCGACTTCATCGTCGGCGATGACTGGCTGCGACTGGGAACGTTCATCAACGGCCAACGGCCGGTCGAAGACGCCGACCGGGACCAGGTATTGGAGCTGGCCGGGCACGTCGCATCCGCTCTGAAATGAAGTAGTCGTTCCCACCGACGCAGCGGTGGGCCAATCGAGAGCGGGTCAGCCTAGGCGGCGAGCGGCCTGGGCAGCGGACTCGTGGGCGGCGGCCAGTTCCTGGTGCTGCTTGGCGACCTCGTCGGCGGGGGCGCCGAAACGTTCGCTCAGCGTGCGGGTGGCCACGATCGTTTCCACCGTCATTCCCAGTGCGTTCGCCAAAATCAGGCTGAGCGCGGGCAGCGCGTGATCGTCGAATTCCGTGGATGTTCCCGCGTCGTAAACCCCGCTGCGAGTCGAAACGAGCACGGCCGGGCGACCGGCCAGCGGCTGCTGGCTGGCCGGGTCGTCGAACGGAGCGGTCACCGCTGGCAGGTGGATGTAGTCGATCCACGCTTTCAAGGTCGAGGGCATCGAATAGTTGTATAACGGAACCCCGATCAGCAGCACGTCGGCCGCGACCAGTTCGGAGATCAAAACCTGCTGAAGCGCCTCCTGCTCCACGCTCGGGTTCGCACCCTCGGGGCGTAACCGGGGCGGAAAATGCAGCGCGGCATCCGTCAGGTGGGGCACTGGTTCGCGGTGCAAATCACGGTGAATGACGGTGTGATCCGCGCCGAGACTGCGCCAGGTATCGGCGAAGGTCGCGGTAACCGCCCGCGACCGCGAGGTCACGAGGTCTGCGGACGAGTCAAGCTGCAACAGTATAGGCATTCCCACAGCCTAGAGGCAGCGAGCGTGCCCACTCGTGTTGCCGTCGTCGTGGCGGCATCCGCTTTCACTAAGCGGATGCCGCAGCCCGGCTACTCCTCCCGTTCGCCGAAGCGCGGCGCAGCCAGGCTGAGCGTCTCGCCGCGGAAGAACGCCGGACGCACCTGCGACTGCACGATCATGATGACAACACCGATCAGCAGGATCGCCATGCCGAGCACGAAGACCAGACCCAGCCCGAAGATCTCGGAGCCGCTGCCATAATTCGGATCCATGCTGTCGACCAGGGTGGTGCAGAACAGCACGGTCAGGATGATGCCGCCGACCAGCGGAAACACAAAGGTGAAGAAGGCGTTGCGCACGGTGACGAACCACTGGCGGCGAAAATACCAGACGCAGGCGAACGCGGTCAAGCCGTAGTAGAAGCAGATCATCATGCCGAGGGTCGTGATGGTGTCCCAGAGCACGTCTTCGCTGACAAACCGCATGATCGTGTAAAACCCGGCCGCGACGATCGCCGAGGCGATGGTGGCATAGCCGGGGGTAAAGAATCGCGGGCTGACCTTGGAGTAGGCCGGCGGCAACGCACCGTAATGGCCCATCGCGAGCAGGGTGCGGGCCGGGGATACGAAGGTGGACTGCAACGAAGCGGCCGAGCTGGACAGCACCGCGATCGACATGAGCACCGCGAACGGTCCGAGTGCCGGGCCGGCCAGGGCGAAGAACATGTTGCCTTGAATCTCCGGGTTGCCGAGGCCCACGCCGACGCCACCAACGCCAGCGAAAGAGATGGCCGCGATGGCGACGAACAGATAAAGCACCATAACGATGATCACGGTGAGGGTCGCGGCGCGGCCGGGCGTCGAACGGGAACCCTTGGTCTCTTCCGACATGGTCAGGGTGACGTCCCAGCCCCAGAAGATGAAAATCGACAGGCTCAGTCCGGCAGCGAAGGCGGAGAACGAGGTGACGGCGAAGGGGTTGAACCACGACAGGGAGACCGGGGTCGGATCGAACGCCGAGCCGTTCGCAATGTGCACGAAGGCCATGATTCCGAAGCCGACCAGCACGATCAGCTGAAAGCCGACCAGCCAGTACTGCACCTTCTGGGTGGTCTGCATGTCCCGGTAGCTGATCCAGGTCGCGATCAGAATGAAGACCAGGCAGGTTCCGACGTTGATGAACGGGTTGCCGGCGAGCCCCGCGATCTCGGCGCTGTTGGCAAAGATCTGCGAGAGCATCAGATAAAAAAAGTCAACGGCGATGCCGGCGAGGTTACTGAGCACGACGACGGTCGCGGCGATGAGCCCCCAGCCGGCCATCCAGCCGATCCATGGCCCGAACGCCCGCGTTGCCCAGGTGAACGACGTGCCGCTGTCGGGCATGGCCTTGTTGAGCTCACGATAGCCGAGGGCGACCAGCAGCATCGGAATGAACCCGGCGACGAAGATCGCCGGAAGCTGCAAACCGACTTCCGCCACGGTTGGGCCAAGTGCGCCGGTCAGCGTGTAAGCCGGAGCGATGCAGGAGATGCCGATGATGACGGCCCCGACCAGTCCGACCGAGCCAGCGCTGAGGCCTTTCTTGGAAATGCCGCCGGCCTTCTGTTCAACGGCGGCACTGACGTTGAGTTCTTGAGTCATGGGTTGTTAGTCCTCCGCTGTGACGGTGAAATCACGGGGCACCACGATCAGTGGCACCGGTAGTTCGCGCAGCATCTTGGCCGCGATGGAACCCAGAAAGATGCGATGGGGCTGGGCCAGCCTGTTGGAGCCGACCAGGCAGATCTCAGCCGGATCCCAGGGCAAGCCGCGCACGGCGTGCTCAATGCTGCTGCCGGAGGCGACGCTGGCCGTCACCTCGAGTCCGTCCATCAGGTGGTCGGTGGCGTAGTCAAGCACTGCCTGGGCATGGTCGGCGGCGAGCTGGATGGTCCGTGCATCGGCGCCGGGACGATCGATCGCAACGAGGGACACCAACCGCAGCGGGGCATCCACTGTGCGCGCTAAGAGGATACCGGCCGTCAGTAGTCCGTCGGCTCCCGCCTTGGTGCCGACGGCGCAGGTGACGCGGCCGATCGGTTCGTCGGTGCCCATCACCCGGGTGCCTTCGGGGGCAAGCGCTACGGGCACGTGGGAAGAGTGCAGCAGGCCGTCAGCGACGCTGCCGATCGCGAAGCGTCCGAGCAGGCCGTGGGTGGCCGCGCCGACCACGATCAGGTTCGCCTGCAGCCGGGCAGCGGCGGCGAGCAGCCCCTGGGTGAAGGAATCGGCGTGTTCGAGGTGGGTGCGCACCAAAATTCCCGCTGGCACGAGGGTGAGCGCTTCGGCCAGCCATCCCTCAGCCGTCTCCAGCAGCAGCCGGTCATAGCCGGGATCGTTGGGGGTGAGCGTCGCCCGGTCCCCCGCGTTGAGCACGAGTACCACGTCGAGTTCGGCGCCGGGCGCACGAGCGAGACGCACGCCGAGGGCGAGGGCATCCGCTCCCGCCGGGGTGGCGGTGTAGCCGACCAGAAACCTCATGCATCCACCCGGGTGGCAAGGATCGCCGCTGCGGTCTCCTGCCCGACCCGGATCGCGCCGTCCACGTGCTGGTAACCTTTGCCAGCCATGTCGCTGCAAGAAAACCTGATCGGACCGACGGGGCTGCGCAGTTCAGCGCCGTACCGGGCCAGTCCGCCCATGTCGAAGCTCGCCGCGTAGGCGCCGCGGGTCCACTCCTCGGAGCCCCAGTCGCTTTCGTAATAAACGACCGGGTGCAGCGCCTGCTCGCCGTAATAGTGCGAGAGCGACCCGAGAATGCGGGCCTTGCGCTCGAGCGCGGTCAGCGCGAAGACAGCATCCGCTTCTTCATCGGAAACGAAACCGACGAGGGTACCGCGCGGGTCTTCAAAGTTGGTGTTGTCGTATGCCTCGTGCACCAGCTCGTACGGGCTGAATGCGGTACCCGAGAGGTCGTCGGCGCGCCAGAACGGCGTCTCGTAGACGGCGTGTACCTTGATCACGAAGCCCATAGAGAGGTGCTGGTGCAGTTGCTGCTGGCGGCGTGGCAGCGGCGGGTTGAAGCTGATCCGGCTGATCAGGGGCGGCGGAACCGCCACGATGGCGTGCCGGGCCGTGACCGTCATACGGTCGGCGACGACGGTGACTCCGGCGTCCTTCCAGGTCAGGCTGCGCACCGGCTGCCCGAGATAGACGTCACCGCCGAGCTTTTCGGCAAGCAGCAGCGGAACCTGTTGCAACCCGCCGACCACACGCTCGTCAAGAATAAAATCGGAGTCGACGAGATTGCTAAACGACCCGGCGCTCGCCGCCATGAGCAGGGCCTGCAGCGCCGAGAAGGCGTGCGCAGGCTTGGTGAGCATGGCTCCGGCAATGAACATGCCGATGTTGTCGCGGGCTTCCTGATCGTCGGTTTGCGTTTCCAGCCAGCGGCTGAATGAGATCTCGTCCAGTTCTTTGGCAAGCGGATGCTCCCACGGTCGATCCGGGTCGATTTCGGCCACGAGGGCGTCGAGTTTGTCGATCAGGCCGACGATCTGCGCCTCGGTGCCGGCCGGAACCGGAAAGATCTCGCCGTCGAACCGGCTGACCACGCCGGAACCGTTGATGTACACGTTATGACCGGCCCGGTAGCGGGGGTAGGTGGCGAGGCCCAGCTCGGCCAGGGTTTCCTTGAGGGCGTGCTGGTCGGGAGAGACCCACTGGCCGCCAATCTCGAGCATGGCGCCCTCGATCTCATCGGTCCACAGCCGCCCGCCGACCCGATCGCGGGCTTCGAGCACGGCCACGGTGAGGCCCGCTTTCTGCAACGCCGTGGCGGCGGTGAGACCGGATGCCCCGGCGCCGATAATGACGACGTCACGATCAATCGTGGTCATGGTTGCTCCTGTGTTGACTGGATTAGGACGAGGGAATGAGGGTGTATTTGGTCGAGAGGTACTCATTGATGCCTTCAAGGCCGCCCTCACGACCGAGCCCGGACTGTTTGACACCGCCGAATGGTGCTGCGGCGTTGGAAACCAGGCCGGTGTTCAGGCCCATCATGCCGGTGTCGATACTGTCGATCATACGGTGCCCGCGGGTGATATCAGTCGTGAATGCGTAACCGATCAGACCATATTCGGTGTCGTTTGCCATTTGAATGGCCTCTTCGTCTGTTACGAAGGTTTGAATACCAACGACCGGTCCGAAGATTTCCTCCCGCACGAGGCTGCTATCGGCGGCAACGCCCATCAGCACGGTAGGGGCGTAGAACGAGCCGGGCCCATCGGGGCGGATACCGCCGGTGAGCAGCGTGGCACCGCGCGCGAGGGCGTCCTGCACGAGGGCAGCCACGTTGTCGACGGCCGCCTCGCTTACGAGCGGTCCGAAGTTCACCGTAGGGTCGGTTCCCGGCCCCGACACGAGGGCGTTCACCCGCTCGGTCAATCGGCGGCCGAATTCCGCGGCGATCGACGCGTGCACGATGAACCGGTTGGCCGCCGTGCAGGCCTGACCGGTGTTGCGAAACTTCGCGAGCATGGCGCCGGTGACCGCCTGCTCGAGGTCTGCGTCGGCTAACACCAGGAAAGGGGCATTGCCGCCGAGTTCCATCGAGGTGCGCAGCACGTTTCGGGCGGCCTGGGTGATCAACGTACGCCCGACGCCGGTCGACCCGGTGAAACTGAGCTTGCGCAACCGAGGGTCGGCGATGATCGGGGCCGATACCGCCTGCGACTGGGTCGTCGTGATGACGTTCACCACGCCGGCCGGAACGCCGGCATCCGCTAGCAACTGTACGAACAGCAGCGTAGTCAGCGGGGTCAACTCCGCTGGTTTCACGACGACCGTGCAGCCCGCGGCGAGCGCCGGGGCAATCTTGCGGGTGGCCATCGCGAGCGGAAAGTTCCACGGCGTGATCAGGTAGCACGGGCCCACCGGACGCTGGGTGACGACCATCGTGCCGGTTCCCTCCGGGGTGGCACCGTAGCGGCCGCTGATGCGCACGGCTTCCTCGCTGAACCAGCGCAAAAACTCGCCGCCGTAGGTGACTTCACCGTTGGCCTCGGCGATCGGTTTACCCATTTCGAGCGTCATGAGCGTGGCGAAATCCTTCCGACGCTCCTGCAACAAATCGAAGGCGCGGCGCAGGACCTCGGCGCGCACCCGGGCCGGCGTGGCCGCCCACGCATCCGCTGCCGCCACCGCGGCATCGAGGGCTCGGGCACCATCGGCGACGGATGCGTTTTGAATCTGTTTGAGCACCTGTCCGGTCGCCGGGTCGGTCACCATAAACGGCTCCCCCGTGCCGTTCACCCACTGGCCGTTGATGTAGAGCTGGTCGGGCACGCGGGCCAGCAGCGTTGCGCTGTGCTGTGCTCTGCTGCGCTGCGCTTCCGGTTCTCCGGTGAGGGTCACGGCGCTCACGCGGCGGCTAGGGACTCAGCGAGAACGTGAAGGCCTTCGAGCAGCAGATGGTCCGGAATGCTCAGCGGCGGCAGAAAGCGGATGACGTTGCCGTACGTTCCGCAGCCCAGCAGGATGACGCCCTGGGCGTGAGCGGCGGCGATGACCCGACCGGCCAGGGCGGTATCCGGTTCCCCTGTGGTCGGGTCGACGAGTTCGATGGCGATCATGGCCCCGCGACCGCGCACCTCGGCAATGCGCGGATCGACGGCAGCGAGCGCACCAAGCCGCTCATGCAGGATGGCTCCGATTGCGACAGCCCGTTCGACCAGGTGGTCGCTCTCGTAGGTGTCGATGGTAGCGAGCGCCGCGGCGCAGGCGAGTGGGTTGCCGCCATAGGTGCCGCCGAGGCCGCCGGCCTGGGGCGAATCCATGATGTCGGCGCGCCCGGTGACGGCCGACAGCGGCAGGCCGCCGGCGATGCCCTTCGCGGTGCAGATCAGGTCGGGCACGATGCCCTCGTGTTCGCAGGCGAACATCTGGCCGGTGCGGGCGAAGCCGGTCTGAATCTCATCGGCGATGAACACGACCTCGTTGGCCCGGCACCAGGCCAGCAGGGTGGCCAGAAATCCCGCTGCTGGAACGATGAAGCCGCCCTCGCCCTGAATGGGTTCGATGATAATGGCGGCGAGGTTGCTCGCCCCGATCTGCTTCTCGATCTGCAAGATCGCACGCTTGGCTGCCACGACGCCGTCCAGACCGCCATCGCGCAGCGGGTACGACATGGGCGCCCGGTATACCTCGGGGGCAAAAGGCCCGAAACCGTTCTTGTACGGCTGGTTCTTGGCGGTCAGGGCCATGGTGAGGGTGGTGCGGCCGTGATAGGCGTGGTCGAAGGCCACGATCGCCTGCTTGCCGGTGAAGTGCCGGGCAATCTTGACGGCGTTCTCCACCGCTTCGGCGCCGGAGTTGAACAACACGCTGCGCTTCTCATGGTCACCGGGGGTGAGGCGGTTCAGGGCTTCGGCGACCTCGATGTACGAGTCGTAAGGCGCAACCGTGAAGCAGGTGTGGGTGAACTGGGCGAGTTGGGCGGCGACGGCTTCCACCACGCGCGGGGCGCTGTTGCCGACGCCGGTCACGGCGATGCCAGACCCGAGGTCGATCAGGGAGTTGCCGTCGACATCGACGAGCACTCCCCCGCCGGCAGCCACCACGTAGATCGGCAGGGCGATGCCGACGCCGGCGGAGACCGCCTGGACCTTACGTTCGCTCAAGCGACGCGACTTCGGCCCCGGAATACTCGTGACCAGCTTGCGCTCCTGGGCCAGCGAAGGGCCACCGAGCGGTGTACCGGTGGGGCGAGGGGTATCCAGGAGGGTCATCAGAGTTTCCGATCTAAAGCGACGGGCGGCCTCGCGGCACGATGCCAATGCCGTAATGCTAGGCAACGCCAGGCCGTCACGACATAACCAGGTTGTATAGTTGGGGACACCGTACTAGCCAACTTGTATAAGGCCCGTCATGCTCCCCACCCTGCGTCGATTGCTCACTGACCCAAAGCTCGGCCTGACTCTCCTCGGTGAGCCCGAAGCGCCCCTGCTTGAGCGAATCGTGGAGTGGGTGCACAGCTCCGACCTCGTCGACCCGACCCCGTTCCTGTCCGCCGACCAGGTGCTACTGACCACGGGCACCCAATTCGGCTCCGATCCGAAAGCGGATGTCGACTACCGCCCCTATGTGCAGCGTCTGCGTGATCGGGGCATCGCCGCGCTTGGTTTCGGTACTGAAGTCATTCGAAACGGCACCCCGGAGGGGCTGCTCGCCGCTTGCCAATCGCTTGGCCTTCCCCTGTTCGAGGTGCCGTATCGCACGCCGTTCATTGCAGTGGCCCGCACGGCCGGCGATCTGGTGGCCGAGGATCGCTACGCCGGCGCGACCTGGGCGTTGCGCGCGCAGCGGGCCATCGCGCTCGCCGCGCTTCGCCCCGACGGCCTGAGTGCGACCCTCGCTGAGCTGTCGAATCAACTGGGGCATTGGGTCGCGCTCTTCGATGCCAGCGGCACCCTCGACCGGGTGTTTCCACGGTCAACGTTCACCTCCGCCGCCGGCATGCTCGGGACCGTGCAGCACGAGGCCCGTCGCCTGCTCGCGCGCGGCCAGCGCTCGAGCAGCAGTGTCAAGGCCGGCGGCGAGACGCTAACCCTACAGACCCTCGGCGGGCACGACCACCTGCGCGGTGTGCTGGCCCTGGGCGGACCGCGTGCCCTCGACCAGGCCAGCACCGAGGTCGTCACGAGTGTGATCGCCCTCGCCGGTCTCGCCCTTGAGCAGAACAACGCTCTCGATCGCGCGCAGGGGTTGCTGCGTTCCGGGCTGATGCACACCCTGCT
Source organism: Cryobacterium sp. Y62 (assembly GCF_002929785.1). Taxonomy (NCBI): domain Bacteria; kingdom Bacillati; phylum Actinomycetota; class Actinomycetes; order Micrococcales; family Microbacteriaceae; genus Cryobacterium; species Cryobacterium sp. Y62. The sequence continues at coordinate 81,750 of NZ_PJJK01000109.1, forward strand.
CGGTGGTGACCAGAAACTGGTGGACCAGATTTCCCGACAGATGTGGGGTGCACTTCCGGTCGAACCGGTGCTGGTCGCGGTCGTGGACGTGCCGGACGCGCGCCGCGATGCGATCACGGAGTATTTGGAGCTCCGCGTTGACGACTCCCCCGGGCAGCTGTTTTTCGCCCGCCAGGAGGAGACCATCGTGCTGTGTCTGCATCTGGCGGGCGCCGGCATCCTCGTAAATCTGTGTACGCTATTTGAGTTGCACGCCGGTCTCTCGGAGCAGACCGAGTATCGCCAGCTGCCTCGGGGCCTCGACCAGGCCCAGCAGGCGCTCACCCGTGCGCGGGAGGGCGCCCCGGGCGTGACCGGCTTTGACGTCGTCGCACGGCAGGGCGTACTCGCGCTGCTGGCCAGGACGGATGCCCACGAGGTTGGCCTGGCCACCCTCGCCCCGGTCCTGACCCACGACCAGACCCACGGCACCGAGCTTCTCGCCACCCTGCGCGCCTGGTTGCTCTGCAACGGGCAGTACGGTGCCGCTGCCGACCAGCTCGGGGTGCACCGGCACACGGTGCGCGCCCGCATTCTGCAGGCCGAACTGTTGCTCGCCCGCGACCTGGGGTCGTTTCCAGCGCGCGCCGACGTCTGGGCGGCCTTGCTCGCCACCGACAATGCTGCGGAGAATCCGAGCCGCTAACCCGAGATCAGGCCTGGAGAGTCCAGGGCTTGCGCCGCACCAAAACGTGACCGCGACTCGTGCTGAGACGGGTCCACAGGCCCGACTCGTAGAGCTGCACCGGTTCGTCGGCGGCGAGAAAGCCGAGGCTGAACGCGGCAAACCCGGCGCCGGTCGGCACGAATTCGAGTCCGTCAACCTGACGGCCCCAGACCTCGGCGCGCACTCGTTCGACGATCATTTCGCCGGTTCCTTCCGGAATCGCCGCAGCGACCTCGTCGATGCCGGCGCGGGCGGCGGCTTCGAGACGCGCGGCCGTCGTCTGCCCGTGCCGGTCCCAGCCCCCCTTGGGCGGCGAAATTCCGGCCCAGGTCACGGTGTTCACCTCGAGGGGAACGGTCACCGTCACCGGGAGGGTCAGGTCGCTGGTCGTCGATTCGAGCCGTTTGAGGCGCTCAATAAGGGAGCGCACCGGCACGACCTTGTCGAGATCGACCGGCGTGGTCAACGCGAAGGTGCGTAGGCCAAGCACGGTCGGGCTGGTATCGAGCAGGCCGCGCGGGTAGAAGATCGCGGTGTATACCGCGATCACCCCGTCCGATGCGATCAAGCGCACGGAACCATCGAGAACGCGACCGGACCGCGACAGAAATACAATCAGATCGCTGAGGGACTGGGAATCGGTAAGAGTGAATGACTGGCTCATCACCTTCTAAACTACCAAGATGCGTCACGACCGTTGGCCGCGCACGCAAACTTGCCCGAGGAGACAGCATGCACAAGCCGACGGAAGGCCTTCTGGCTGTTCTCGATCTGACCGACACCGGAGCCCGCACCAACGAAGATATCTTTACCGGCCCTTCCCAGTGGATGCCTCTGGGTCGCGTCTTCGGCGGGCAAGTGCTGGCCCAGTCCCTCGTCGCCGCAATGCGTACCGTACCCGATGAACGCCACGTGCACTCGATGCACGGCTATTTTCTGCGCCCCGGTGATGTCAATCAGCCGATCACCTTTTCGGTCGAACGCATTCACGACGGACGCTCGTTTTCGACCCGCCGCACCCAGTGCTATCAGGACGGCGTACCGATCCTGTCGATGATTGCCTCGTTCCAGGACGCCGACAAAGGCCTGGAACACCACATCGAGATGCCGACCGACATTCCCGACCCGGAAAGCCTGCCGACGGCATCCGATTCTCTCGCGCACATCGACCATTCGGTGGCGCGTTACTGGGCCAGTGAGCGCCCCTTCGACATGCGCCACGTTCCCTCTCCGATCTACCTCAAGGTCAACGGCGAGCACACCTCGCGTCAGGCCGTGTGGATGAAGACATTTTCGCCGCTGCCCGACGACCCCGACCTGCATCGCGCCGCGCTCGCCTACGCCAGCGACTACTCGATCATGGAACCGATCATGCGTCGGCACGGCGTCGCCTGGGCCTCGCCAGGCCTCAAAGTCGCGAGCCTCGACCACGCCATGTGGTGGCACCGCTTCGGACGCGTCGACGAATGGTTGCTGTACGTGCAGGATTCGCCAAGCGCCCAGGGCGGTCGCGGCCTCGCCACCGGCAGCATCTTTAGCCGCAACGGCGTGCTTCTGGCCACCGTGGCGCAGGAGGGCATGTTGCGCGTGCCCATCATTCTCGAATAGTTCAGTAGCTACCAGCTCGGTTTGGACTCCAGCAGCACGCGCTCGTCGGGCATCCAGCGAATGTCCACGCTCGCAATCGCGTCTTCGGCGACATTCATGGTACCCACGGCGGTGATCGTGGTACCGGGACCGGCAATCCAGCTGGCAACCAGGCTCTCGTCCCCGGCGGTGTCGGTCACGAACAGGGCGTAGGGCTGCGGTCCGAAGTCGTTGCCGCTCTTGGCATAACTGCAGTTCGCGTCGATGCGGGTACCCCAGTTTTCGCCCGTCAGGCGAAAGCTCGCGGTGAGCGGACTCGGAACGACGGCGGTCATGGCGACGGCCGGTTCCCTGGCACTGGTGACTCGCTGGTCCAGCCAGCCAGGCACAATCAGGGCAGCGGATGCCGCAATCGCGGCGGCCGTCAGCATGGCCCCTACCGTGAGCAGGCGAGCCCGCCGGGAGCGGGCCCGGGCCGCTGCCAGCAGCCGGGGCAGCAGCTCGGCGGACGGCGATGTGCCCGAATCCACTGCCGCACCGGGCGCATGACCGAGCTGCACCGCTTGATCCAGGGGTACCAGGGCGAGCAGCCCGGGCAGCCCGGCGAGGTGGGCGACGGCCTGACTGCAGGCGGCGCAGTCGTTGAGGTGCCGTTCGTAGTCTCGTCGGTCGCCAGGCGAGAGCGCGCCGAGTACGTAGACGCCGTCCCAGTCTGAGTATCGGTCGGCAGGACTGTTCATCGCTCCGTCACTCCTCGCTCTTGCAGTGCGAGGCGCAGAGCTCGCAGACCATAGTGCAGCCTGGATTTCACGGTTCCTTCGGGAATATCCAAATTTCGTGCGGTCTCCGCGACGGACTGGCCTTGATAGTAGGCGCAGACGATGACTGCCCGATGATCGAGCGAAAGGTCGGTGAGGGCATCCGCTATCAGCCAGGCATCGAGTAAGGCGTCGGTTTGATCGTCGGTGGGCAGTTCGGGCAGCTGGTCGGTCGGCATCTCATGCCGGGCCCGGGCCGAGCGTCGATCGTCGATCACCAGGTTTCGGGCCACCGTGAACAGCCACGCCCTGGCCGACACCTCGGTCTGATCGAGCAGGCGCGGCCGGCGCCAGGCGCGCAACAGGGTCTCCTGCACCACGTCATCGGCGAGGGCGGTGTCATGAGTCAACCGCACTACATAGCGCCACAGAATAGGCCCGTGTTCGTCGTGAAGGGCACGCAATAGTTCGGCACGCTCATCGGCCACGGCCCACCTCCCCCGCTTAACACGCAGTGGACGCGTGTGTGGTTCAGTACAACAACGGTTTATTCACGGAAACTCTAGCCCACGTTCTGCCCTGCGGGACGGGTCAGTGCCGGGCGAACTCGATCGGGTCGTCGAGGTAGGGAGTCCAGGCGGCGCGTTCGGTGTCGTTGATGCGGCGCGGGCGTTCGCTCGTCGCATCGACGAGCACGATGGTCGTGCTCGCCCGCGCATACAGAACCTCCGGCATGACGCTCTCGGGGCTGTACACCTCATAGCACACGTCGAGGCTCGCGCCACCGAGCTTGCCGATCCAGAGACGAACGTCGAGCGGCTGACGCAGGTAGGGCACCGGCGCCAGATACTCGATCTCCTGCCGGGCGATCAGTGTCAGGGTCGCCGCTCCCGGACGTCCGTCGAGCACGGCCGTGCTCGCGCCGATCGCCCCCTCGTCTTCGGTCACCCAGAAGGCCAGGATGCGCGCCTCTTCCAGCAGGCGCAGCATCTCGGAGTTGTTGACGTGACCGTAGGCGTCGAGGTCGGACCAGCGCAGGCGGATCGGTACGTGCAGCTTCACCTTTTTATGTCCTAATCGCGAGTGAGCTTGCGGTAAGCGGAACGGTGCGGCTTGGCCGCATCGGGGCCGAGACGCTCGATCTTGTTCTCTTCGTAGGACTCGAAGTTGCCCTCGAACCAGTACCAGTTGGCTGGGTTGTCGTCGGTTCCCTCATACGAGAGGATGTGCGTGGCCACCCGGTCAAGGAACCACCGGTCGTGCGTGATCACCACGGCGCAGCCGGGAAACTCGAGCAGCGCGTTCTCAAGCGACCCGAGCGTTTCGACGTCGAGGTCGTTAGTGGGCTCGTCGAGGAGCAGCAGGTTTCCGCCCTGCTTCAGGGTAAGAGCAAGGTTCAGACGGTTGCGCTCACCACCGGAGAGCACGCCGGCCTTCTTCTGCTGGTCTGGACCCTTGAAACCAAAGGTCGAGACGTAGGCGCGCGAGGGAATTTCGGTCTTGCCAACCTGGATGTAGTCCTGGCCGTCGGAGACAACCTCCCACAGGGTCTTGTTCGGATCGATGCCGCCACGGTCCTGGTCCACGTAGGAGATGTTGACCGTGTCACCGATTTTCAGCTCGCCACCGTCGAGTGGTTCCTTGCCGACGATGGTCTTGAACAGGGTGGTCTTTCCCACACCATTCGGGCCGATAATGCCGACGATGCCGTTGCGCGGCAGGGTGAAGCTGAGATTGTCGATGAGCAGGCGCCCGTCGAAGCCCTTTTCGAGCTTGGTCGCGTCGATGACCTGGGCACCGAGCCGCGGGCCGACCGGAATCACGATTTCTTCGAAGTCCAGCTTGCGGGTGCTCTCGGCGGCGGTGACCATCTCCTCGTAGCGAGCCAGGCGGGCCTTCGACTTCACCTGACGGCCCTTGGCGTTGGAGCGCACCCACTCAAGCTCGTCGGCGAGACGGCGTGACAACTTCGCATCCTTCTTGCCCTGCACGAGCAGTCGTTCCTGCTTCTTTTCGAGGTAGGTGGAGTAGTTGCCCTCGTAGGGGTAAAGGTGTCCGCGGTCAATTTCGGCGATCCACTCGGCAACGTGGTCGAGGAAGTACCGGTCGTGGGTGACGGCGATCACGGCGCCGGGATACTTGGCCAGGTGCTGCTCGAGCCAGAGAACACTCTCGGCGTCGAGGTGGTTAGTGGGCTCATCGAGCAGCAGCAGATCGGGCTTTTGCAGCAGCAGCTTGGTCAGCGCTACCCGGCGCTTCTCACCACCGGAGAGGTTGGCGACCTCGGAATCGCCCGGCGGAGTGCGCAGGGCGTCCATGGCCTGCTCGAGCTGGGAATCGAGGTCCCAGGCATCCGCTGCATCGATGGCTTCCTGCAAAATGCCCATTTCGGCGAGCAGTGTGTCGAAGTCGGCGTCGGGTTCGCCCAGGGCAAGGCTGATCTCATTGAAGCGGTCGACCTTGGCCTTGATCGGCCCGACGCCCTCCTGCACGTTTTCGAGCACGGTCTTGCTCTCGTCGAGCTGCGGTTCCTGCATCAGAATACCGACGGTGTAGCCCGGGGAGAGTCGCGCCTCACCGTTGCTGGGGGTGTCCAGACCCGCCATGATCTTGAGAATGGTGGACTTTCCGGCGCCGTTGGGGCCAACCACACCAATCTTGGCACCGGGAAAAAAGGACATGGTGACGTCGTCAAGAATCAGCTTTTCACCGATCGCCTTGCGAGCGCGGACCATTGAGTAAATAAATTCGGCCATAGTGTTCACCAGTCTATTTGTCGACTAGACCCAACCAGACACAAACCGGTCGACAGGATCGGCGCGACCACGCTGTGGAAGCCGTCGCTGGCCGGGCCGATCTGACCGATCAAGCATTCGCCGGCGAAGCGCACGGAGAATTGCACAGAGTCGGCGACGAGATTGGCCTGGGTACGATCGAAGGTCACTTCCATCGCGCTGCGGTCAAACCCGCCTTCGACGAGGGCGTCGATGTAGGCGCGACCGTCAGCAGAGGGGTCTGCTTTGGTTACCGCCGCGGCCAGAAAGTTGAAGTAGACCAGATTCTCTCCCGCGGTTCCGGTCGGTACCAGCGCCGGGTCGGGTGCTGGCGTGGCCGAGGGTGTCGGTGTCGCCGGAGTGGCGGGAACAGCGGTCGTAGTGGCGGGTTCTGCCGGGACACCGGTACACGCGGTCAGGGTGACGCCAAAGATCAGCGCAGCGCCCACCATGGCAGCGGAGAACCGCGAGCGGCCGGCGCGCCGACCGACCGCCCTCACAACGGACTGATCCTGCGGATGTGGTTCTGCCAAGCTCACGTACTGCCTCCCCCGGTCCACGTGCGTGGACGATGTTACGAGTCTAAACGCGCAAACGAATCACGGTCGGCGTCGGTCGCGTCCGGAACGAAACCGTCTGCAGAACCATCTAGTTGCCTGAAGTCATCCTCGTATGCGGTGGCCGATTCGGCAGATTCGGCGGATTCGGCCGGTTCCGACTCGGTCTGCTCCGATTTAGCGCGGGCCGGTAAGCCAGCGCGAACGGGCGTTGTGGTGTACCAAGCTAGGTCATGGCCAATGGCGTCAGCGACGATATCGACATCCGTTCCTGAGCGTTCCGCATTCGTCCAGTTGCGAACGAAGAGCTTGCCCGTCACTACCACATGCTCGCCCTTGCTGAGCGACTGGGCCGCATTGGTAGCCAGGTGGCGAAACGTACTGACGGTGTACCAGCTGGTGTTGTCGTCGACCCATTCGTCCTTTGCCCGATCGAAATGGCTCTGGCGAGACGCCAGACGAAAGGATGTGATCGGGGCTCCGTTTTTGGCAAAAGTGCGGCGGGGAACGGTGCCAATGACTCCGGATATCGTGATGCGCTCGCTCATGGTTTCTCCCGGCACGATGTTCGCGTGAACACGATCGCTGGGCGCCGAACAGGGAGCCGACGCACGCGGCCCGGGAACAACAACTCGTGCCAGTCTTCGTTGTTCCCGGGTCGCACACTGCGAGTGTGCCGCCCCACGACACAGTGGTGGGGCAAGTCGTGCGAATCCGTAGAGAATTCCCGCTCTCGAGGAGCTGTGGAGAAGAAGCTAGCCGACGAGATACTCGGAGTAGGACTTGCGAATCTTGTTGACCTTCGGCACGGCAACGGCCATGCAGTAGCCCTGTCCGGGGTTCTTGTTGAAGAAGTCTTGGTGAAGGTCTTCGGCTTCGTGGTAGTCACCGAGCGGTTCGATTGTGGTAGTGATGCCAGCGCCCCACCACTCACTTGCCCGCTCTCGGGCTGTCTCAAACAGCTGCTTCTGCTCATCGTCGGTGTAGAACATGGCCGACCGGTATTGGGTACCGACATCGTTGCCCTGCCGATTGAGCTGGGTCGGGTCGTGCAGCGTGAAAAACACGTCCAGGATGACGCTGGCTGGTATAACCTTCGGGTCGAAGGTCACCGCAACGGCCTCAGCGTGGCCGGTACGGCCGGTGCAGACCGCTTCGTAGTCAGGGTCGGCGGTGGTACCGCCGGTGTACCCCGAAACGACCTCGCTCACACCGCGTAAGACCCGATAGACAGCATCGAGACACCAGAAACATCCACCTGCGATCACAAAAGTTTGCACTCCTCCACCCTAACTCGTCCAGCGTCGCCCCCGCAGGATGCTGCGTCATTGCTGCCGCCTGTTCGCCGAAAGCGGATGTCGGTGGTCGCCCATACGGTGGAGGAAACACCAGCGGCCGGCCGAATTCAGAAGGAGCAATCATGACATTTCTCATCGCACCGATCGCCAGCATTCGTGGCCGTGATTTCATCGCAGTGCGCGAGGGATTGTGGCGCGTCGTCGATCCGGTTGGCGCTGTCATCGGCTATCTCGAACGCCGGGCCGGCGTCGACGGTGAGCGGTATAGCGCCCGAAGAATCGTTTTCGCGACTCGCACGCGTGATCTCGGCGCGTTCTGCCGCATCGAAGACGCTATCGATTGTTTCCGTTAATGCTAATCGCTGCCGCATCACACCCATTGGTCCCAAATGAGTGGGGGCACGCCGAGGCTGGTCCCGCAGAACAGAAACTGCGCGGATAAAATCCTCGACATGGAATGGTGGAATAGCTTCGTAACCTGGCTCACAGACGTCAGCACAGAACCTGTGGTTTTCAGTGCGATCGTCTTCATTGGTGCGATTGTCATCGCCAGCGTGCTGGCGGCGTTGATCTCCCGGGGGGCCGTCAAGCGGCTCCTCACCCAACGGGATCGGGAGATCAAGGTGGCCGCGATCGCCGCCCTCGTCGATGCCGCCACCGAGGCATCCGTTTGGAATTCGCTGACCCCGCAGGAACAGGTCATGAGCGACCGGGCGGTCGGACAAGCCGACATTCAGGTTCGACTGCTGCCGATCCGCGGGTCGGGCATCGCCGCGAACTGGGCCACCCACGAGTTGTACGAGCTCAAGCGCACCTCGGCCACATTCGGATACCAGCTGGAACCGGCTTTGGTCGAGTTTCGCGACCGCTTGGTGGAGTGGCAGAACAAGCCTGGGCGCGCCCGCAAAATCTTCCAGGGCGATCTCGATCGTTGGAAAGCCCAGAACTCCGGCGCCGAGAAGAGCCTGCTGGCCGAGCAAGACGCGTGGGTTGCCCAGCAGCACCACGACCAGCACAGTGCGGCAGAACCCGCGCCCGCACCGGTGCGAGCGGCACCGCTCACTCCTGCGGCGGTCAACCGTGCGCCGGCATCCACTTCGACGGCGGCTGCGGCCGACGCATCAACGGAGACCCAGCGTCTGCTCGACGACGTGAACAAACTCGAGGTGCGCAGCACAGACCCGCTCACGCGTTCGTCCTCCGCACCGACCATCTAGAGGTCAATCAGCACAACCTGAACGAGCCGGTCGGCGCTGTCGCAGCGCTGACCGGCTCGTTTTTTGTCGCGCTGGGACGCTTATCGCCACCAGTCGTCAAACAGCGCGGCGGGCATCCGACGCTTGTGTTCCGTGCTGAGGTAGCGTGCTTCGATTGCCTCGGCCACTTCGTCGTCGACCGGCTGACCCTCGAGAAAATCATCGATGTGCTCGTACTGCAGTCCCAGATTCGCTTCGTCGCTCTGACCGGGCGTGTGGTCGAGCAGATCAGCGGTCGGGTCCTTCAAATAAAGCCGTTCGGGGGCCCCGAGCTCTATCAACAGGGCGCGACCCTGGCGCTTGGACAGGCCGGTCAGCGGCAGAATGTCGGTGCCGCCGTCGCCGTACTTGGTGAAGAATCCGGTAACCGCTTCGGCCGCATGGTCGGTACCGACCACGAGCAGGCCGAGCTGGCCGGCGAGCGCATACTGCGCGATCATACGGGAACGCGCCTTGACATTCCCCTTGGTGAAGTCGGTCATCGCCACGTCGAGGCTCGCGAGAAATTCGGTTTCAAAACCCTCGACGGCGAGTTCAATGTTGAAGGTAGCCTGCGATTGCGGGCGGATGAATTCCAACGCGAGTTGGGCATCCGCTTCATCGCGCTGAATCGCGTACGGCAGGCGCACGGCGACGAAGGTGGCCGGGTGCCCCTCGGCGACGAGTTCATCGATGGCGAGCGAGCATAACCGGCCGGCCAGGGTGGAGTCCTGACCGCCACTGATGCCGAGCGCCAGGCCCGCAGCACCGGTGCGCTTGAGGTAGTCCTTGAGAAATTTCACCCGGCGGTGTACTTCGGCGGCAGGGTCGATGGTGGGTGAGACGTTGAGTTCCGCGATGATTCGCGCCTGGAGTTCTCGCATACTTGAATCTAGCAATCCTCGAGAATTAGCGCTGCCGCCTCAACCGGAAGACGCCGTGAGACCTTGGACTTCACGTCGATTCGCGCCACACTGAAGTCGGTAGTATCAACAACGATCGGGGTTAGTCCGAAATGGCGCAGTCAGACGAAGCACCGCTGGCCTTGACGATTGTCGGGCTCTTGTACCTGGGTCTCGGGGTGTGGAGCGCAGTGACCCCAGGCAATGTGCTTTTCACGATTGGGATATTGGGCTTGGGCGTTATTCAGACGATCTACTTTGGCCGAAGGTACGTCCAGCAGCGGCGCAAGCGCACGTCATCCCAATCAGTCCGCTAACGGTGGTGCCCCCGGTAGGAATCGAACCTACGACAATCGGATTAGAAGGCCGGTGCTCTATCCACTGAGCTACGGGGGCGAATTGTACATTGAAAGCCTACCGGAGGTCGGTGGAGACCCGGACATCCGCGTGATTACACGGGAGTTGCGGGTTCGTTGTGTACCGCCAGAGCTTCAAAACGGACATTTCGCTCAGGGAGCTCACAGATCATAGAATTAACTAGCCCTTTCCCGGAACAACCACAAGAGGGCCCACTCGAAGGTATACCTGCCCGTACTGTCGATTTCAGGCACACGGAGGGCATCATGACCAGGGCAAAGCGAAAAACGTCAAGCGCGCGTCATCAGGCGCAGGGTCATTCAAATGGGACGCAAAACGTGGGCTCTGGGTCGGACTAGAACGCTGCCACCCGGTCCAGACGGGAAAGCACGCGGCATTGCAGTGACCGTTGTAGATGAAAAGGCAGCCCGAGAAAAATTTGACACCGCACACGCAAAGATGAAGACCGGTATCGTACAGCGCACCCGGAATCCGACCCTAGCCGCGTATTTCGGGGAGTGTCTGGATACGGTGGCCATCCGTCCACGCACCCTCGATTCATAGCGAGCCAGCGTGCTGCTAGACATAATCCCCGCCATTGGGAAGATCCGAATCACGCAGCTCGGATGCGACGACGTATTAGAGATGACGCAGGGCATGACGAAACGCGGCCTTTCCTCCACAACCGCGCGGAACGCCCATCCGATCCTGAGCACATCCCTGAGCACATCCCTGAGCACATCCCTGAGCACATCCCTGAGCACATCCCTGAGCACATCCCTGAGCACATCCCTGAGCACAGTCCTGAGCGCAGAGGTCAGCCGGCGCCTCNGTCCTGAGCGCAGAGGTCAGCCGGCGCCTCGTGGATTGGAACCCGGCTACCGCGATCGAACGCCCGAAGGCAGCCGTAGTCAAAAACGCACGTGACCATTGCGCAAACAAATACTGTTATTGCAGCGGTGAAAGACGAGCGTCTAGCAGCCAGGTGGTTGCTGTTTCTGCTGACCGGATGCCAGGAAGGAGAGGGGCTCGGCCTTACGATCGATCGTGCAGACTTGACGCCCGGAAGCGAAACTCTCGACCTCGCCAGGCAACTTCAACGCCTCCCCTGGGCGTACGGAACAGGCTGGGTGGATCGGAACACAAAGAGGGCTGCGTGCGGCCGACTGCACGGCGCGGACGGCCCCGGCCGGCTTCGAGATGGAAGCGCTTGCCGGTGCACTCATGCTCACACGCCCAAAAAACTGCGAGCTCCAACGGGCGCGTGCCGCTCGCCTCCCGCTGCTCGAGGTGGTCGCCGCCGCCATGCGGCAGTGCTCATCGAACACAATCCGCTTGGCCTCATGTTCACATCGCCCGGAAATATTCGGCGGCTCGTCGGTAACCCGCTCTTTGACGGCGGGGCACCATGAAACCCCAGCGCGTGCAACCTCGGCTGGCACGCTGCTCTGGTGAAAGCCGGGATAGAAGCGCTTAGGACACCTGTCTATGCCCTCCGGTCCACCCGTCACTCCGCAACAACAGTGCTTTCAGCGATGGGGGTTCCACTGGCGGTTCGAATGCAGATGACGCTGCGTGAGTAGCCGGGCTCAGCACCGATCTCGATAGCCGTTGACCTTCGCGAGACATCACCTGAGCCCAAACCGCGCCGCGCCTAACGATCGACGGCGCTACTGCAGACGCGCATTCGCCCCGGCCGATGCCGTTGCGAAGGTGACTGTCGCGAGCTCCGATCCGGTCAAATAGCCGAGTAGCCCGATGCGCAGGGCGCTCACCCGATATTCGGCGCTCGACGCCGCAGTCGCGGCTGTGAACGCCGCTCCCGTTGGTGCATTCGGCTGATCGGGTTGCACGTTGACGGTGAGTGACAGCACCCCAGGAAGTGCCGAGAACACCCCGTTCAGGGTCGGCGTGAGCGCAGTGACCGTCGTGTTCAAAACGCTCGTCAGACTGTTCAAAGCGGCATTCAGGGTATCCAGCAGCCCGGTGAGCACGTCCAACTTCGCTTTCTGCAATTCCTTCGAAATTGCCTCCGTCCACGCCGTGACCAGGGTGGTGACCTGGGTAATGGCGCTCTGGACTTTGGTGGCATCGAGGCCGAGCGCCGTGTTCGGCGCCTGATCGTTCAGACCTGACCTCATCACACTTGCCAGATCCATCGTCACGGTGCCCTCGCTGAGATTGACGGTCATCGTGTCGGTTACTATTACCGGGTTCTCTAGCAGCGCCCTGGCCGCCACGACTGACGTGTGAGACGGGAGAATTGAATCCTCAAAGGACAACACCGTAGAAGTCGCGCTCGCGAGAAGGTCTACCAGCACCGGTACCTGTGTCACCAGGTTGAGGCTCGCGATCTCATAGTTCCGCACGACGCCACTCACCGTGCCGTCGCCCCAGATCTCGCTTTCGAGCGCCGTGCACCAGTCCAGCTGCGCCGACGCCGCAACCGCCCCGATCAAGAGCGAGGCGCTCGCGACTCCGGCAGGAAGCACCGACGCCAGATTGAGGCTCGCTGCCGTCGGTAGCTGCGTATCCTGTGTCGTCGGGGTGAAACCGATGCCGCCCGAATTATTTAGGAGACCGGATGCCCCCGCTGACGACCCCGTGTTGCTCACCTGGGCATATTCACCGAGCATGCCAGCCGCGCCTGCCGGCAGTGCCGTGGTCAACCCTGTCAGATCGAGCACATCCTGTTGCAGCACAGACACCGTGAGCGGGTTCGTGAATGTGTCAGTGGTGGTATCGGGGTCGTTGGCGTCGGGGTGCTGGGCTGAGGTCGGCGTTACCTGTGCCGCGGTATCGCCGTTGCGTGTGGCCTGCAGCCCGTTGATACCCACGACGGGGCCCAGGCTCGCATCGGTCAGGGTCGCATTCAGAAACTTGCCCGACGCCGTGCTCGAATACCCGGTGTCCGTGCCACAGCTGACCAGGTCGGTACCGAGTGATCCCTGGGCCCATTCGGTGTCGGTCCATGAGGCCACGCTCAGTGCGATGGTCGGCGGATTGGTCGCGGCAAGCAAAGTCGCGACCACGGCCAGGCCGAGCACGGCCGCCCACGCTGCCCGCCTGCGGGGTCGGAGTGAGTGCCCGCTCATCGCACAACATCGTCTGCGGCTGGCATTTCGGCGAATCGACGGATCATTGAGACAACAATGCCGAGTGCGAGGACACCGACTGCGACAAGAACCAGAGCCAACGCATCGATCCCGGTCAGGGCAAGATTATCGCCGCCACCCGCCGAATACGACCCGCCCGGTGTTTCCATTGCCTGCCCAGTCGACGAGTTGTCCCCCGCGGCGGTCAGGCCGATTCCAACTTCACCGCTTAGCCCCATGAGATCGTTGTCGGCCGTCTCGGGCGCGACGTTGAGAGACAGTGCCACGAGCAGGTATTTTCCGCGGGCTTCAGAAATCCCGGCCAGGTCGTAGAAGCCGCTGACAGACGAATTATCGTCAAGGGGTGTGGCCACAAGCACGTGTTCCCGCTCGTTGGTGCAGCTCGGCGTGGTCTCAAGGTTCGTCCACGGTTCGCTGCAGCGGTCGATCACGACATTCAGGCCGCGTGCGTTGATGGCGAGGTCGCCGCTCTTGCGAATCTCCAAAACAAGGGATCCAGTGAGGCCCTGGGTCACGGCGGCGCCGATCTGCCAGTACACCGGTTTGCCCGGCGTCAGATTGAGAACCACATCGTGGGGCAGGCTCGAGGTCAGCTCCAGAATCCCCGGCTGCGACACGGTCGTGACGGTCTGGATCACAGCGACGGCGCGCACCGACAACAGGCCCAGCCCACTCACCACGGCCACGGCGGCAACAAGAGCTACCGCCAACAGGCCGCGCCGGCGCGCCGGAGCGATCCCTCTCGTTGCCGTGCCGCGGACTGTCACCGTGTTTCCTGACGTTCTCTCGTTGAGTTGATGCTTTCCTGCCGCGAATCAATCACCGCTGCCTCGCGCTCTGGGCGCGACGGCCAGAAGGCCCAGACGATGGCGAGTGTGATCAGCAGGGTGGTGACGCCTATGAACAGGGGGGATTGCATTGTGCGCAGAGCAAAGCCGAATCCGGGAAATCCGATCACGGCCCGCTGCACGGTCTGCACGATATAGGCATCGCGGTCGACCGAGGCATTGGCATCACCCTGCAAGGTCAGTGCGCGAGCGGATACGTCCCCTGAAATTTCCTCGATACCCACGATCCGGTGGGTAACCGGCAGATCGTACCCGGGCCGGGCAACCGTCACGATATCGCCAATGACGAGGTCGGCCGCTAGAACATCTTCTTCGACCACGATCGCCGATCCGGTGGGCAGACCAGGCGCCATCGACCCGGTCAACACGACCACAATCGAAAGCGAAAAAATACGGGTCAGCACGAACCCGACGATCGACAAGAGTCCCGCCACACCGGCGAGGGTGAGCAGAACATCCTTGACGATTGCGCCGGCATTACGACGGGGCAGTCTCACGCGTGGCATCGTTATATCAGCAGGTTAGCTCGAGACGGCAGAGAACTCCCAGGCCGGCGCAACAGTACGCCCCTGCAAGTTGAGACTCTGATTGGTCTGGGCGTTGCTCGGCAGGGTGACCTTGAAGCAGTAGTACTGCGTGTTCGCACTAGCCGCTGATAGGGCCTGCGCGGCGGCTCCGCCCGTGGTGCTCAGCGCTCCGTTAGCGATCTCCGTAATAACAGGAGTAGTAGTGGATACCACAGTGCTGGCATCGCAGGTGAACGCCGTTTCCGAAACCCACACTTGCAGCGTGAGGGCACTCCACAGGGCAGCACTCGCGTCGACGACGGTGACACCGGCCGCGGCAACGGCCGGCTCCAGCATCAGATTACCGGCGACCGAGTTGGTGACCGTGCGCAGGGCGACGGGAGCGTAGACCGAATCGCCGGGAGTGAGGCTCAAAGCGCCAAGACCAAAGGTGAGCGCCTGGCCCGGGTTCGCTTCGTCCTGAACGAAAACGGCCGTATTAAAGGGGGAGGAGCTGACATTCTGCTCAACCTCAAAGATGGACGTTCCAACGCCAGCGCCGGTACCACCGGCACCACCACCGAAGACCCATTCGGTGTCGGTCCACGCGGCCACGGTTGCCGTCGTTCCAAGACCGAGTACGGCACCACCGGCCAGAATAGCCATAATCTTGCCACGCCTGGCGCGCTTGCGTGCCAAACGGCGGGCGGGTGTGATGTGTAATTTCATGCTGTGTCCTTTGGTTCGACTGGTTTGGTTCGACTGGGCTAATTCGATGTAACGAAGCAGGCTGATCAGTCCGGTCGTCGATCGTGCAGCCACCCACGTTAGGTGAGGTTTTTCGGCGGGAGGGTCGTTTCACGCCGAATCCAGTACCTCAACCAGTCAACTGACGGGTAAATCAGTGATGCCACCTATTTATCCCAGTGGGGTTTTGGCAGAAACCCAGTAGCGCGGTGCGGGAACCCAGTAGACGACGGCTGCAAGCGCACGGAAGGCTGCAGGTATCGTGGAAAGAGCCCGCCGGGTTACCGTACGTGGTGGGGTCGAGATCCGTGGGGGCGGCATGAGGGTTGAGCGACACAGCACGGTATCGAACAATTCAGCTGCCTCGCCCCGCGTCATCGGGATCGATCGCCACCCGCATCAGATTGTTAACCGTCTGAGGTCGGAAACCAGTGTGGTGATCTTTGGGCCGCTCGGATTCGGTAAAACCCTCCTGATCGACAGCGTCGCGCGGCGCCTGAGTGAGACCTCTCCGCGGCCCGTGCGCATCATTGGAACCATGGGTACCAGCAGCGAACCCTTCGGTTCCTTGCTCAGCGGGCCGAACCTCACCCTCGCCGAGGCGCTGGCCGGTGCGAGCGTGACCACCGGTCGAATTTTGAGCTATTTCCAGCAGGTTTGCGCCGTCGACCGGCCAATCGTTCTCGTTGACAATGCCCACCTGCTCGACGCCCACACCATGCGGAGCCTGAGCCAATTGGTGGCCACGCACGCCATCACGCTCCTCGCTGCGAGCGACCTGGCACCACACGCCGCCCTCCTGGCGATCGACAGAACAACCACACATCTGCTCGCTGAACTCTGGATCAAGGGCGACGTCGAGCGCATCGACCTGGAGCCACTGACCGCGCCTGAGTCTGCCGATTTGGTGCAAGAGTTCGCACCGGGCACGCAATTCGACCGCGTCACGCAAGCACTTTTACACGACCGCAGCGGCGGCTCCCGGGTCTTGCTCCGCGAGCTCACGGCCGAGGCCGCCCGGCAGCAGCCGCCCCTGTTCGACCTGAACCGCACCGCTTTCGCGTTCCTGGTGCTATCTCGGCGCATCACCGATTTGCTGACCCACCAATTGCTCGATCTGGCCCCGGCCCAACTCGTGACGCTCTCGCTGATTGCCGCGCTGCACCAGACGACGTACGCCCGGGCGCTGATGCTCAGCAACCCGGCTGATTTGAGCGACCTTATTCGGCGCGGCCATGTGCACCACCTGTCAGGCCAAGGCAACCACGTGCAGGGTCACACCATGCTCGCCGAGGCCGCTCTCGCCCAGATCGACAGCGCCCTGCTTCGTGAAACCACCGAACGTTTGGTGGGAATGTTACTTACAGACCGCAGCCATGGGCTCGCCACGACCCCCGCGGAGGCCCAACTCATCGCGAAGAGCTGGATTCAATGCTCCGACTTGGAACCCGGCGTATCGGAGAAATGGGGCCAGGCCGTCGTCGCCGATATTCTGCTGATGGCCGCCCGCCGCAGCCGCAGCGTCGGCCAGCCCGAGCAGGCACTCCTCTACGCCGGGCTGAGTCTGGGGATCGAACCAGGTCTCAAATCGACCATTGAGTATTCTCGTGCTCTGGCTGCCACAGGTCGATACTCGGCAGCCTTGGCCATCATCGCACCGGCCGATACGCTCGTCGTGAGACCGTCGGACGGCGTCAAGCTCGTGCGCTGGTTAGTTTCCCTCGCCAAGTTCTCTCCCCTGACTGCGGCGGAATACGCCGCGTTCAGCACCCGGGTCGCCGGTTGGCTTGCCGGCGATATCACCATGCGTGGCGAAGGCGAATATATTCGCCTCACCCAGGCCATGCAATGCATGGACTGGGTCCGGGTTGCCCGAGAGGGCGAGTTCATCGCCAACAACGCCGACTACAACGTCGTCACCCGCATTCGCGCGGCGTGCCTGAGCAGCATCGGCCACGCCCACGAAGGGCGCACCCAGCACGGCCTCGCCTTGCTCGAACTCGCCACGACCCTCAACCGCCGCGACCGCGGACAACGCAACGCCGACATTTACTCGAGTGAAGGCCTGGCCCTCGAAATCTTTCAGAGCAAGGCGGCCCTGCGCTGCATGAGCGGTCTCAATGTAGCGAGCCTCACGGACGAGTTGAACCGGTGGATCCTGGTCTCCGTCGCTGACCACGACTTAGGTAAGTTGGGCATTCTCGGGTTCATCTCTGCGCGGCTGTTGGATTTTCGAGGCGACACGGTCGGAACGGAGGCCGAACTACGAATGGCCCATGCGAACCTCATTAGATCCGATCCCTGCGGCTGGCTGCCCTGGGTGCAGAGCCTGCACGCGAGTTCCCTCGCCCGGATGGGACTCATGCAGGCCGCCGCCGCTAAAATGGCGTGCGCACAGGCATCCGCTGAGCCGACCGGCGATGACGCACTCTCGCAATTTGAGTCCGACTATTCCGACCTGCAATTCTTGATGCATTCGGGGCGAATCGTTGCCGCTCGCGGTCTGGCACATCGTCTACTCGAGTCGGCCGATGGACAGGCACCGCTGATCCGGTCATGGCTGTTCGATACCTTGGTCGCGCTCGGCGAACCCACCGCCGACATCGCGGTGCACCTGGAGCGAATCGCCGCAACGACGGACTCGCCTATCGTACTCGCGATGGCCCATCGCACGCGTGCCGCCGCAGCGATCGATGCCGAAGCGATGGACGGCGCGGCGAGCCACCTGGCCGAACTCGGTGCCTACGGAATGGCCGCCAGCGCCAGCATCCATGCCGCACGCCTGCACGAGCAACGGGCCGATTCGCTGTCCGAGCACCGGAGCCAGGCCCGGGCCCGGGCCGAACACTATGCGGCGACGAGTGGGTCTAGCGGTGAAGACCTGCGCCAAGCTCCGGAACGTAGCTCGCTCGACGCGCTCACCACGCGCGAACGCGAGATCACCACGCTGGCCGGGCAAGGTCTGAGCAATCGGGAGATCGCGACCAAACTGTATCTCTCGGTGCGCACCATCGAGTCCCACCTCTACCAGGCCCGCATCAAGACCGGGCAGAGCCCCCGCGGTATCGGGCGGGAGCCTGACCCTTCCCCCGATCTCAGCGATGCCTATCCCCTGGTCTCAACCGCCTCCGGTCCAGCGCAATTCGACACGCTTGCGCATGGTGTCGCGCGGCAGCACATCGACCACGGCCGTCACGGTCATGTCGTGTAGTTGCACCGGACGTCGACGGCGATGAGAAAAGCCGTTTCCCGACATCTCCCGGTCGCGATGCGCACGAGCAACTAGCGGGGCACGCGGGTCGCTGCGTCCCGGACCGGCCAGACGCGGGATACACCCAACGAACGAAGACCACCGTCGAGGACGAGATTCCACGTTTTTCCTCTGAGCCTGAATCTACCGGTCGGCCGGGGATGAGGTCTTGATTTCGTTCTGATTCTGCTTTTAAGCTGTGGGCGCGGTTGAGCGGTGGACCTCGATGCCTTGGGGGTGTCACTGGGGTTTCCGGTTGCGCCCGTTAGGGCGGGGTGATTCGGTGGCAACGCAGCCGGGCGGGCTGCAGGCGCGGATAAATAGTATGCTCCAGCCGTCTTCTCAGAACCAATGTTCGCGACATCCGCCAAACGGCAGCCGCGTAGAAGAAAAACACATCAGAGTGTCTCAAAAACTTGACGGGCGCCGTTGTCAGGATTGAGCCACGGCAAACAGTGGGCATTCATCGAGGCCATGGAACGCAGCGAGGCGATTGTGGACGTTGAAAACCAATCAGCGCAGCTACGATGACCTCGTCGGTTGCGGCGGTCGGTCTGGGGACACAGCGCTCATTAGAGGCTCTAGAGACAGCCCTGCACCTCCGTGGACCCCGGTCCAGGGTCACATGGGCCACGGTTGAAGATGCAAGCGAACCTTTGATTGTGTGTCCTATGCGGTGCTTCGGGACGAGAACGACTCGGGTGTTAACGCCAACTGAAAACAGGGCCAGAAACGCCAACTGAAAATAGGGCCACCAACCATCATGGAAGGTGATCAAAT
>NZ_PJJK01000100.1:0-57965 GCF_002929785.1 Cryobacterium sp. Y62
AGGTTATCGCTGTCACGTCCCGTTGATACTGTGCGGCGTCTGCCTGCATGCGCGCCCAAAACAACTGCAAAAGATCCGGCCTCAAGAAAATTGAATACTCCGCCCTGACAAGACTCATCCAATAAGTGTTGCAATCACCGCAAGAACCCATACACAGCCAAGACACACCCCACGGCGTTACTGAACAGCAGCTAGTAGTGTCCTGCGCCGTAAGTTCATTTGTTAAATGTTGAATGAGGAAATGGAAGAACTTAAGGCACTCAGCCCGTGAATTCCTGATCCGACTTCGCCAAAGGACTCCTGACGCAGGACATGTGTTTGTGACGGTTTCGTCGGGGAGATTAATCCCGACGGTGCTGGGCGTTACTCACCCTTTCCCGTGGTCCGAAAACGAGCTGTGCTATCGTCGTTAGTGACATTTCAAAACTTCATCAAGGACGCGTACTTGTGGCACCCCTGTCTGATGGGTGGCCGTTTACGTCTGGAGGCCCTGACGGATGCGATCTCATGATTGCTCCAACCCACCGCGGTTTGGCGCATAGACGGTCGAGGCCTGCCCGTTCCACAAGAGCGATGACGCGACAGGGTGGCCGCATGAGTGGCTTTTTCGGCGTAGATCGGGAACCCGTGAGCGATATTACTACCAACACTTCTTCATCACCCGTCTTTGCCATGCGTGCCGTGGCCTTCACCGTCGAGGCGCCGAGCGAGATCGTCGTCACAGCCGATCACCTCTACAAAACCTTCGGTCGTTGGCCGCACGAGATCGCCAAACGACTCTCTGCCGTCATCTGCACCATCTTCGCCCAGGCCGACGCGAAGTACGCTCAGGCCCAGTTCGACGAGGTCACCTGGATGCTCGAGCGCGCACACCCGAAAGTCGCCGAAATGCTCCACGAGGCGCGCTTAGGACGGGAGCTAAAGATAAGTAGTGAACGACTCAATAAAGAGATCACATGCCGCACCGACGTCGGCGGTGTGTTCCCCAGCTCTCCGGCCCTGCTCTGTCTCGCAGGAGCCGTCCCCGTCGAGCGACACGACGACTGGGAAGCCGGGGCCCGCCGCTACCTCTCCGAGGACTGCATGCGCCAACTAGAGGCATTCAACACCGCTCTTTCCGGTCTCGACATCAGGGCCATGAAGGAGGTGATTCCCGTACCCGAGCTCATTGAGGCATAGTCAAATTAGCTGACCCGCACGGTGACGTTGAGTTACACCACCCGGCGGGGCGTGGCCGCAATAATTTAAACAAATGGATAACTCACTTTAACGATTTGATGCACAGCACAGCACGGAGATTGAATGAATCTCTGCAAACCCGTCCGGCGATGTCGCCGGGGAACGGAGCAATCATGGTTGGAAATATTTCACGACGTACTACGTTTGGTAGTGCCGGAGTCGCGATCCTGATGGTCGGACTTCTCGCCGGTTGTACGGCGACCACCGCTGGCGGAGAGACGGACGGCGCACCGGCTGACGCATCCGCATCGACGCTTGAACAACTCCAGGACAAGGGCACGATCACGGTTGGATTTGCCGGTGAAGCACCCTATAGCTTTCAAGACGGCGACCAGCTCACCGGGGCAATCGTGGCCCTGCACAAAGAAATTTTCGGAAACCTCGGCATTGAAACCGTTGAGGGGGTTAATACTGAGTTCGGCGCACTGATTCCTGGCCTGCAGGCTGGCCGGTTCGACGTCGTCAGTGCTGGCATGTCGATTTTGCCCGAGCGATGTGAACAGGCCCAGTTCAGCGAGCCGGAGTTCAACTATACGACGGCCTTCATGGTCACCGACGGCAACCCGTTGGGCCTGAGCGACATGGCTTCGATTAAGGACTCAGGGGCGCGCATGGCCACCCTTACTGGGTCCGTTGAGGCCGGATACGCCGAAAAGCTCGACATCGAGGCGAGCAATGTCGCCACACCTCAAGACGGCATGGACGCAGTGGTGAACGGTCGAGCCGACGTGCTCGCCCTCACCGGAATCTCGTTGAACTGGATGAAGAACAATAACCCGGACGTTCCCGTTGAGGTGACTCCGTCGTTCGTCGCCGTGATTGACGGTGTCGATCAGGTTGGAGCCGGCGGAACCGTGTTCCTGACCGGTGACGATGAACTGGTCGCCGCGTACAACACCGAGTTGAAGAAGATCACGTCCGACGAAGCTGCCTACGTCGCGATCATGGGTGAGTTCGGCTTCACCGCCGGAGAAATGCCTGACCCTGACATGAGCACTGCCGATCTCTGTGAAACGGCCTAGGCCTTCCAGAAACCACCGACGAGGTCGCCGTGAACAACGTCGATGCGTTCATTGCAGCGCTGCCGGGGATCGGTAGGGGAATTCTAGTGACCCTTGAGCTAACCCTCGGCGGCGCAGTGTTCGCGTTCCTGATCGCCCTGGCGCTTGGTCTGGCCACTCGTAGCCGGTTGCTGCTGGTGCGCGGAGCGACACGGATCGTGATTGAATTCTTCCGAGGTACCTCGCTCCTGGTGCAGCTCTTCTGGCTGTTCTACGTGCTCCCGCTGCTGGGAATTCGTCTGGATTCGCTATTTTGCGGCATTCTGGCGCTCGCACTGAACTACGGTGCCTACGGGGCAGAAGTCGTGCGCGGCGGAATCAGCGCGGTGTCAATCGGCCAATTCGAAGCGAGCCGGGCACTCAACTTCACATCGTGGCAACGGATGCGACGGGTCATTTTTCCGCAGGCCTGGGCTCAGATGGTTCCCCCGTTTACGAATCTGCTAATTCAGCTGTTGAAGGGAACGGCGCTGGCGACGTTTATTCTGCTGCACGATCTGAACTTCTTCATCAATGAGTTGCGTCGTTCGACAGGAGACACGCTGTTCGCCTACGGGATCGGCCTGGTCATCTACTTCGTTATCGCCTACCTCCTCACCCTCGGGATGAATGCCGTCGAGGTTCGGGCAAAAAACCGCATCGCTGCCGGGCCGACCCTGCGTGAGGTGATGGGCCTGAAGCCGCCGAAAGCCAGATCGCAGATCGACCAGACGCCGCGTTCACGAATGACCGGGGTGATCTCGTGACCGATCTCTGGAGCTGGGACCGCGCGTTCCAAGCCGTGCCTGTGCTGCTTGAGGGTTTTCAAATCACTCTGCTAGCCACGGCTCTGGGTATGGTCGTGGCAGCAATTCTCGGGCTCGCTATCGCTATTTCACGTCGCTCACAATTTCGCATCATTCGTTGGCCCGTTGGGGCAATGAACGAGTTTATCCGTCAGACGCCGCTCGTGGTGCAGTTGGTGTTTGCCTACTATCTGTTCACCAGCATCTCGCCGCTACAGATCGGCATCACCGTCATCGGCATCCACTACGCGACCTATATGTCAGAGGTATATCGTGCGGGCATCGATGGTGTTGCACCGGGACAATGGGAGGCCACCCGAGCTCTCTCGATGGGTCCCGTCCGCACCTGGCGAGCGGTGATCCTGCCGCAGGCTATTCGCAGTACCCTGCCGGCGCTGGGCAACTATGCGGTATCAATGTTCAAGGAAACACCATTCCTCTTCGCCATCAGCGTCGTCGAGATGGTCACCGCGGCGCAGCAATTCGGCGCCCAGCATTTTCAATACATCGAAGCGATTACCTTGGCTGGGTTGATCTTCTTGATCGCTAGCTACCCGACATCACTGCTTATTCGGAAACTGGAGACCAGACTTGCCTACTAAAAGCGCCGCACGCACCACCGCAGTTCCCGAACCTCCTCGGATCCAGTTTGAGGGGGTCGTTAAGAAGTTCGGACTGAACACGGTGCTGGATGGACTCGACTTTTCGGTGGCACGCGGCGATCGAGTGACCCTGATCGGACCGAGTGGGTCAGGCAAGACCACTATTTTGCGCTTACTCATGACTCTCGAAGAGGCTAATGGCGGCTTGATCTCCATCGATGGTGAACCATTCACTCATGAGCGCAAGGGCAAGCGGCTCGTGGCGGCGTCCGAAAAATACAAGCGTCGGATGCGTACCAAGATCGGAATGGTCTTTCAACAGTTCAACCTGTTTCCCAATATGACAGTGCGAGAAAACATCACGGAAGCGCCGCAGCATGTTCTGGGGCAGTCCAAGGATGTTGCAAATATGCGTGCAACAGAGTTGTTGGCTCAGGTCGGACTGGAGGGGAAAGCGGATGCGCACCCCTCCCAGCTTTCCGGAGGTCAGCAACAGCGGGTCGCGATAGCCCGCGCCCTCGCCATGGAGCCGAAAATCTTGTTGCTCGATGAGGTGACTTCGTCGCTCGACCCGGAGATCGTTGCGGAAGTTCTGGCAATTTTGCGCGACATCGCTCTCAGCACGGACATCACGATGCTCATCGTGACGCACGAAATGCAGTTCGCCCGCGATGTCTCCAACCGGGTACTGATGTTTGATGGCGGCCGCATCGTGGAAGAGGACGAACCAGAAGCCATCTTCACTAACCCCAGAGAAAAGCGCACGCAGGATTTCCTCAAAGCTGTCTTGTAATAAACCTTCGCGTTTTTCTGCAGACCGTACCCAAACATAGACCCGGGTGACTCTGGAGAACACGAGCGCTGCCGCCGAGCAGATCTACCGACTGCCCATTGTGATGTCGTTGTCACCGGCCGTGGCCCCGGGAAACTGGCTGCCGACCGAGGGGCCGCTGAGCCAGCGGGGCATCGGTGTCATCTCTCCGTGTGACATGGCTCTCGACCGCGTTCCCCAGAATCGTCGCCATGCTCCGACGCCGCTAACCAGCAAGCAGCTGGCACGACCCAGGCACCGAAGATATTGTCCATTCCCGACACAGCATGGATCAACAAACCAGCCGACAAACCCATCGAGAATGAACAGCTGGTGTGGTATCGCCCCTGGGTAGTGGACACGGGGTAAGCGGCGAGTTGAACTTCCGCGGTCTGTGACGAGTGTTGCAGTTCGAAGTCGACTGGGCTGACCTGTCCGATCGAGGAGTGCCGGCGCCGACAGTAGTATAGGTCCTCGAACCAGGCTCCGACTTCGCGGTGGCGCGGTCGCGGGTGGGCCACAGTCGGCGGTAGTAGAACTCGGTCTTCAGTATCGCGAAGAAGCTCTCAGCCATTGCGTTGATGCCCCTACGGTGTCAAATCGGCCAGTGTTAGATGTTTGGGCGGGTCGGAGATAGTTTTGATGATGCACCGTCTCAGGTTTCATGCCGCCGTTTCGTTGGCGGCTTCGATATTCATCGGGCCGTTTGTTCCAGCGCAATAGTTGAGCTCATATTCAGCCGGCGGCAGGTTCCCCAAGGCGCTGTGAAGCCGCCGATTGTTCTACCAGTCGAAGATGAGTTTTTCGACGTCGGCGAGGGTCTGTAACGGCCCGGTGATGAAGGGTGAGTTCTTCGCGGCGGCCTCGTTTTTGTAGAGGCCCATCACGGTCTCAGCGGCCGCATTGTCATACGCGTCACGCACCGTTCCAATCGATGCGCCCAAGCTCTCGAGTGCGACAGTCTCGGTGAACTTGATCGACATGTATTGCGAGCCGGCATCATTGTTAAGCCGAATTCGGCTTAACAATGATTAGGCCGAGGAAAACGCTAAACCGAAAAATCGTGCCGCTGCCCATCGTCTGCTGGGAATTGCTCTTCTTTCTCGGGTTAGTGTCTGGCGGTGTTGGCGTTACCGTCGTTGTATCCGGATGCCCAGTAAAGAGAAAATGCAATGGAAACAATGGTTGAAGAGATTGGTATGGCGGTCGTCGACGCGCTGGAAGTGGCCGGCTACAAGGAATCGACGATTGGTCAGTATCGTAAGTCGATTCGGGTTTTGGCAGTCCTGGCGCAGGAGCAGGGTGGCGTCTACACACTCGGCTTCGGCGCAGAATTCGCATCGATGATGATGATGATGATGATGATGATGATGATGATGATGATGATGATGATGATGATGATGATGATGATGATGATGATGATGATGATGATGATGATGATGATGAGTGCGAGGACGGGCAGGTTCAGTGCTCAGCGTCGTTTCGATTACGGCAGATTAGAAGCAATGAACGCCGCGACGCCCGGTAGCAGCCAGTCCGACATTGAATGGCTCACCGAAGAAAAGCTTGAAATGCTCTACACCCTCGCGTAATCAACGGAAACGCTAAGCCGAAGAATGACGGCTGGTTCTCGGCGAGCAAGGGCAGCGGCACGATTTCTCGGCTTAGCGTTTTCCTCGGCTTAATCGCTGTGATGTATCAAACCGGGCCGTACGGCGTGGCCGGCATGGTCGCGACGCCAGAGCGCCATATTCAAACAGACCTCAACGAACGGTGTGTCTTTGACCGTTGACGCATGCCAGCCCACGATCGCACGAGAGTACAAGTCGATCGCGAATGCCACGTAGACGAAGCCGCCCCACGTCGGCACGTACGTGAAATCCGTTACCCAGCTGTGGTTCGGCCGGGGTGCACTGAAGTTGCGCTTGAGCAGGTCAGGGGCTCGAGGTGAGTCCTTGCCGGTCGAGGCCGACGCCCGGGGCTTCCGGCCTCGCACGAGGCCGTTCATGCCCTCGAGGCGCATCAAACGGTCGACCGTGTGCTTGGAGACGTCAGTGAACTCGCCTCGGCGAAGCCACGCCGTCATCTTCCGTCACCCGTAGAGAATCTCGGGCTGCTGGCGCCCGTGCACATCTCGCACTTTCAAGGCTTTCAGCCGGTCGACGAGTGCCGCGTCGCTCTGAAGTCGCGCCGCGGCGGCGCGAGTCTTCCATGCCCGAAATGACCGTGAAGTGACCGTGACGCCCTGCTCGCGCAGGACGCCGCACGGCAACTCGACTCCATGGCCGTTCGCCTTCATCTGGACGATGAAAGCGACTATGGACGGTTGCGAGGGTTGAGCTCCCTGAGCTCAAGAAAGACGCCGCTGCTTTGAGGATGTCATTCGTTTCCCGCAAGTCCCGGTTTTCGCGCTTGAGGCGTTTGATCTCCTCGAGCTCCTCGCTCGTGGGCCCGGTGCGTTCGCCGGCGTCGGCCTGCGCCTGGGTGACCCACTTTCGGAGCGTCTCCGCACCGATGTTGAGCTTGGGTGCCAGGTCGCGGCACGCGGCCCACATTGACGGGTAATCCTTCACACGATCAAGAGTCATACGGACCGCTCGTTCGCGAACCTCTGTTGGGTGTTTCTTGGGCATATCCGAATCCTTTCACCAGAAAGAAAACGGCAGGAAATCAGGGACGGTTCACCTTCTCATCGGTCGCCGACCTCCAAGACGCGATGGAACGCTACATCGAGAACTATAACAAGGACGCCAAGCCGTTCACCTGAACCAAATCAGCGGAGCATCTGCTGGGCAAGATGAAACGGAAACAAATAATTAACACGGAACACTAGTCGCCGCCGGCCGGCTCGCCCATGCCGTCCTTGTCTGGGTAGGCAATCATCCGTCGACGCCCGGGCGGTTGCGCCGGATTGGGTGTTCCGGCACGCATCGTGTATCATGGCGGGGCCTACCCTGCGTCACAAACGTGCTCACATTCCCGTGTACTGCACCTCAGTTGACCGGAGGACCATCGTCAAGTCGTTCAAATCATTCCCCCTGCTCGGCTGGATTATCCTGGCCATCGTCCTCGGTATCCTGACCGGCCCCGTAATGCCTGCCTGGCTTGGCGGGGCATTCATGACGTACAACTCGATCTTCTCCGGATTCCTGGGTTTCATCGTGCCTTTGATCATCCTGGGGCTCGTGATGCCCGCGATCGCCGAACTCGGCAAGGGCGCCGGGAAATGGCTCGGGATCACGGCCATGATCGCGTACGGCTCCACGATCCTGGCGGGAATGCTCGCCTACTTCGTGAGCCGTTGGCTGTTCACTCCGTCGCTGGCAGGAGCCGGCCTCGATGTGATCGGCGATGATTCCGAATCGGGTTTCAGCCCCTACCTCACGGTGGTGGCCACCGCCGGCGACTCGGCGACCGAGATCGTTCTCCCACCTGTCATCGGTGTCATGAGCGCGCTGGTGCTCGCCTTCATCCTCGGTATCTGCCTGGCCGCGCTCCACAGCAAGGTGCTCTTTCGCGCAGCCGTGGAGTTCCGCACGATCATCGAGATCGTGATCCGGCGCATGATCGTTCCCGCATTGCCGCTGTTCATCTTCGGGATCTTCATGGATCTTTCCGCCAGCGGCTCCGCGGTGACCGTCGTCACGAAGTTCCTGCTCGTGGCTCTGGTCTCCTTCGGGCTGACGTTCGTGGTCCTGCTCGCGCAGTACTCGGTGGCCGGAGGGATGGCCGGCGTGAACCCGTTGAAGGCACTGTGGAACATGCGCGATGCCTACTTCACGGCGCTGGGCACCTCGTCGTCGGCTGCCACGATTCCGGTAACGCTTGCCTCGACGAAGAAGAACGGCGTCTCCGACTCGATTGCGGGCTTTGTCGTGCCACTGTGTGCCACGATCCACCTTTCGGGGTCGATGGTGAAGATCACCTGCTTCTCGTTCGCGGTGCTGCTGCTCACGGGCGGTGAAAGCAGCTTCGGTGCCTACCTGCCGTTCATCCTGATGCTGGGCGTCATGATGATCGCCGCCCCTGGCGTTCCCGGCGGGGCGATCGCCGCGGCCGCCGGCCTGCTCACGCAGATGCTGGGGTTCGGCGAGGCCGAGGTGGGGCTCATGTTCGCGGCATACATCGCTCTGGACAGCTTCGGCACTGCCACGAACGTGACGGGCGATGGTGCGATCGCGATGATCATGAACAAGCTCACCAGGGGCAACCTGGGCGCCCAGGCGCAGGATCCGGCAGACGCGAAAGTGGAAGTGGGAGAAGGCCGCGAGACCCCCTCGCACGCCCCGGCCCGGTAGCCCCTCTCCACGGCCGGTTGCCGGAATGTCACCAAGGTCCTCAAATACAGTTCCGGGCATCGCCGATAGGGATCGGCAATGCCCGGACGGGTCATTGGCCTGCCGAATCGATAGTGGTGTCGATCGCACGGACGCCGAGCCGGGCGAAGTTTGCGCCGTACGTGCTCATGGCTGAGTACCGCGCAGGGTACGGCAGCATCGCGATAGCCAGTGTGCCGCAGAGGGTTAGCAGCGCGACCGGCGTAGCAGTGTGTCCTTGTCCTTGGCCTTCACGACCCCGCTCATGGCTCCGATGGCGGATGCGCACAAATGGCAAAACCGGTGGTGATCAGCAGTGGCTGGTGGCCGGGCAGGCGGAACAGGCGCCCGAGCCAGAACGTGCTGCCGAAGGTGAAGAGCACGACGGCCGCGACCGAGGCGATGGTGACCCAGCCGAGACCGGCGATATCGACGAGGCTGAGTTTCAGGCCAAGCAGCACGATCCCGAGGCGCATGAAACGCTTCGCCGCGACAGAGAGCCCTGGCGCGAGAAATCCGGAGAGCGGCGCCTGCGCGGCTGGTAGCTGGGCGACGATGATGCCCAAAGCGACCGCAGCGGTGAGCAGGGGAACGGCGGGCAGTACGGCGTAAACTCCCCAGGCCGCAAGTGCGGCGGCGCCGGACACCGCGACGCCCGGCAGCCATGGGTGACTTCGGATCACAGCACGGGGCCTGGGGATCGCGCGAAGGAGGTCATGCTTTGGCGGGCACCATGAGCTCGCGGAATCGTTGCAGGCCAACGTTGCCGCCGGACAGGATGACGCCGATGCGCTGGTTCGGCGCGCGGTGCTCGCGGAACATCACTGAGGCGAGCGCGGTCGCCCCGGACGGCTCGAGCACGATCTTCAATCGGTCGAAGGCGAATGCCATTGCTTCGATGATCTGGTCGTCGGTGACCAGGTCGACGGCGTCCACGAGCCGGCGGTTCACGCCGAAGGTCAGCTCCCCGGGAATCTCGGCCCCCTGGCCGTCGGCGATCGTGTCAGGCACGGCGATCTGCACACGCTCGCCGGCAGCGATGGATCGCCGGGTGTCGTCACCAGCCTCTGGCTCGACCCCGACCATCCGGATGCCAGGGAAGAGGCCTTTCGCCGCCGTCGCACTGCCCGCCATGAGGCCGCCACCGCCGATGGGAACGCGCAGTTCGTCGAGCTGTCCGATCTCCTCCAGGAGCTCGAGGGCCGCCGTTCCTTGCCCGGCCATGATTCCGTAATGCTCATAAGGGGGGATGATGGTGAGCCCGCGTTCCGCGGCGAGGGTATTGCCCATCGCTTCCCGGTCGCCGGTGAAGCGGTCGTAGAACTGCACCTCGGCGCCGTAGCCGCGCGTGGCAGCGACCTTGGACTCCGGCGCATCGGCCGGCATCACAATGGTCGCGGTCGATCCGGCCATCGCGGCGGAAAGCGCAACAGCCTGCGCGTGGTTACCAGATGACCAGGCTGTGACTCCACGGTTCAGTTCGTCCGCGCCGAGGCGGGAGATCACGTTGTACGCCCCGCGGAACTTGAAGGCACCGATGCGCTGGAAATTCTCGGCTTTGAGAAAGACCCGCGCTTCGCACAAGTCGTCCAGTGTTCTGGATGTCAGCACGGGCGTGACATGAGCGATTCCGGAAATTTGTCGTACGGCATCCCGCACCGAATCGAGGGTTAACATGCTTTAAGCTTACGGTTCTGCCGAAGCTTACGACTTCGCAGAGAGGGCTTCCCTGGCACTGGCGAAGGCATCGGTGCAGCGGATGATGTCGTCGCTGCTGTGCGCCGCAGACAACTGCACACGAATGCGCGCCTTGCCAAGCGGCACCACCGGGTAGGAGAACGCGATCACGTAGACGCCCAACTCAAGCAGGGCGTCCGCCATCGCAGCGGCCTCGTGCTCGTCGGCGAACATGACCGGGATGATCGGATGCTCGCCAGGCAACAGCATGAAGCCGGCCGCGCTCATCCGCTCACGGAACAGTTCGGCGTTGCGCTTCAGCGTTACCCGCAGCTCGGCGCCCTCGGCCACCAGATTCAATGCTTCGATCGATCCGGCGACGACGGATGGCGCGACGGCGTTCGAGAACAGGTACGGGCGGGCGCGCTGACGGAGCAGGTCTACTATTTCCTGGTGGGCACTGATGTAGCCACCGGATGCGCCGCCCAAAGCCTTGCCGAGCGTGCCGGAGACGATGTCAACGCGGTCGGTGACCCCGAACAGTTCCGGGGTTCCGGCGCCGGTTGGCCCGACGAAACCGACCGCGTGCGAATCGTCCACCATCACGAGGGCGTCGTATTGCTCGGCCAGGTCGCAGATCGCATCCAACGGGGCGAGGTAGCCGTCCATGGAGAAGACGCCGTCCGTGACTACCAGGCGGCGGCGGGCACCGGATGCCGCCTGCAACTGGGCTTCCAGGTCGGCCATGTCACGGTTCTTGTAGCGGTAGCGCGTTGC
Organism: Cryobacterium sp. Y62; assembly: GCF_002929785.1. Taxonomy (NCBI): domain Bacteria; kingdom Bacillati; phylum Actinomycetota; class Actinomycetes; order Micrococcales; family Microbacteriaceae; genus Cryobacterium; species Cryobacterium sp. Y62. Next base: position 11,269 of record NZ_PJJK01000100.1, read on the forward strand.
CTTGCTCAGGCGCACCCCGTCAATAATCGACGCGTGATTCAGTTCGTCTGAGATGACGGCATCCTCGGCGCCGAGCAGCACTTCGAAGATGCCGCCGTTGGCGTCGAAGCAGGACGGGAACAGGATGGTCGCCTCGGTTCCAAGAAGCGTGGAAAGCCGGTTCTCCAACTCGACGTGCTGGCTCTGCGTGCCGCAGATGAACCGCACGCTCGCCATGCCGAAGCCCCACTCATCGAGTGCGGTTTTCGCCGCGGCAACCAACCGGGGATGGTTTGCGAGACCGAGATAGTTGTTGGCGCAGAAATTGAGCACCGGCTTGCCCGATGCCCGCACATGCGACGACTGGGCAGACTCTAGCTGGCGCTCCGTTTTATATAGCCCGGCAGCGCGAATCTCGGTAAGTGTCTGCGCGAGCTGCTCGCGAACTGTTCCGTACATCTTCTCCTCCTTAGGTCCAGTCGATGACGACTTTGCCGCTGTCCCCGCCGCGGGCGACGGCGAAGGCCTGCTCCCAGTCGCTCGCGGGGAAACGGTCTGTGATGACGGCCGATACGTCAAGGCCGGTTTGCACCATGGCGTTCATGGCGTACCAGGTTTCGAACATCTCGCGTCCGTAGATGCCCTTGATGGTGATCATATGGCTGACGACTTTTGCCCAGTCGATGCCAATCGGTGCGCTGGGAAGGCCCAGCATTGCGACCCGTCCGCCGTGGGTGAGGTTCTCGAGCATCTCTGGCAGGGCGGTCGGATGCCCGCTCATCTCCAGCCCGATGTCGAAGCCCTCCGTCATGCCCAACGCACCCTGGGCTGACGCGACGCGGTCTATCGCAACGTTCACCGCGAGGTCGACCCCCATCCGCCTGGCGAGTTCTAGGCGGGCTTCATTGACATCGGTGATGACGATGAACCTGGCGCCGATGTGGCGCGCGACTTTCGCGGCCATCAGGCCGATCGGGCCTGCTCCCGTAATCAAAACATCTTCGCCGACGAGGGGAAAAGAGAGGGTCGTGTGCACCGCGTTGCCAAGAGGGTCGAATATTGCGGCCAGGTCGGGATCGATGGTTTCCGGATGCTGCCACACATTGCTCGCGGGAATTACGACGAATTCTGCGAAGGCGCCATCCCGGTTCACACCGACGCTGGAGGTGTTTATGCAGAGGTGCCGGCGACCGGCGCGGCAGTTGCGGCAGTGCCCGCAGACTATGTGGCCCTCGCCCGACACCAGCTCGCCCACCCGGACGCTGGCGACGTCTTCGCCGATCTCGACCACGCGTCCGGAGAACTCGTGCCCCGGAATGAGCGGGGCCTTCACGGCGCCGGCTGCCCAGGCATCCCACGACTCGATGTGCAGGTCGGTCCCGCAGATACCGGTGCGCAGCACGCGGATCTTGACGTCCCCGGGGCCCGGCGTTGGTTCTGGTCTCTCAACCAGGCGCAAGCCGGCTACGGCCGCGTCTTTGTAGAGAGCTTTCATCGGTGATTTCCTCTCGTGCGTCCCTCGTGGGGCCGAGCTAATGAAACCATCTTTGGCCGGAGAATGTCAGGCGTCATTAGGAGTGTTCTTCAGCAGCTATCGCAGGACCTTCAGCCTAGCTGAGCTGGAGTGTGTTCGAATCAACCCAACCTTCACACGAAGCGGTGTTCACTACTTGACACGCTCGTCAGTGACTCGGCACCCGGATAGACCCGTACCTCTCGTACTGTAGTTACAAAACACTCTTCGCGGCGCCGTTCGATTTCTGCTGGGAGGGAGGCCAGTGACTGCCCGCGATACTTGATTGCCCGTCGCACATTTGGAAGAGGCACGAAAACTGGCCTTGCCCCCGTTTGACTGCGAGTTGGGCGATGATGCTCGTGCGCAGGTTCAGCCGTGACCCGTTGAGGGCTCCTTCATCGTCGACGAACAAGTCGATGTCCTCCTCGAGGCCGACGACGTCGAAGTTGTTGCACCCGACGCTCACGTCCAGGGCCTCCACGATGCGGGCCGTGTCGGCGCGTGCCCGGGCAGTGGCGGCGTCTGCGCGGATAGGTGTTCTCGTGTAGTCGTACGTTATGGCATTTCTCTCTTCTCCTCGGACAACTTGTTTTTTTGCCTTCCGGCAAAGAGAAATCGAAAGCGACCGAAGCGGTGAAGTGCCCAGAATTTCAGACGAAATAAGGGAGCCTGCGACCGCGTCTGAAAATCTGGGAACGCAGCCGCGCAGGAAGCTACGATGACCGGCCGGAATGGTCAAAAAAACAGCAGAGGAACAGTGCCGCACAACGGCTCCGCCCTGGCAGGACTGAGGGCGGCCGCGCCGCCGTTCCCTATGTTGCTGCTGTGGTGGCTGTGGCTGGTGTTCTGGTGGGGAAGCGCGAGGGGACGCCCCTCGCCGGCTAGAGTGCGGCGGCGGCCGCTTCAATGATGATGCGTGCGCCGAACTCTCTGATCAGGCGGTGACACCCGGCACTGCTGGGAGAGGTGGCCTGGCCAGGGACGGCGCCGAACGGGTTCCCAGCGCGGCCGTGTGACCGGCGACGTTCAGCGAACCAGAACGCCACTCCGTCTTCACCACGAGCGTCGTCGTACTGCCGGCGGCGATCAACCGTTTTCGCATCCGGAATCTTCGGACCAGGAAGTCCGACCTGCTCGAAAATAATGTATCCCGCCGAGTTATTCTCGACGATTGAGGTCGGGATAGTCCCAATGCTCAGCTTGACGGTGCGCGGCGTTCTCGTATGTATATTGCGTAGCCGAGATCACTGCCGTGATGCTGGTGCGGATGCGCGTGTCATCGAGGTTGGACAGGGCGTGACTGAGCTGGTGTCCTGGGCTGTGTTGAGGCTGATCTCAATTCCTTCGATCTCGCCGAGCTGTGCGCGGTCCAGCGCGGTATCGAGGCGCTCGAGCAGGTCGGTGACGATCTGCTTTAATCACCTGCGCTGAGCCGGATCGAGCCTGACCATCAGAGCAGAACTCTCGGGTCACCACGTCGTCACAACTCACGCAGACCGGTCGATTGAGGATTAGGTGGGGATTAGACTGGTGGGCATCGATCCAGGGCGAGGTCGCGCAAGGAGGTCGCGGGTGCCGATTACGCGGACCGTGTTGGAAGTCGCCGAGCAGCATCCGGACCAGCTGGCGATCGTTGCGGCTGATATTCGGCTGACGTATGCGCAACTCGTCGAGGATTCCCGGTACATGTTCGCCGCCGTGGATGGGCTTCACCGGAGGCAGCACCTGCCGCCGGCACCTGCCGTTGAAACCGGCGGCATCCCGATCACGGCCGTGAGTATCGCATCAGCGTTCCATACGGCACGCATCATTGCGGGGCTCGCGGGGTTCCGCGCTGTGTCGGCGACTATCGACCCACGGTGGCCGCTGGAGCACAGGGTCGGCGTCATTCTTGCCACGGGAATCGGTGTGGTGATCAGTGATGCTACCGACATTGCGGATGCCCTCGCCGCGCTCGGCTGGACCGGTACGATCCACCCGCTGGCGGACTTCATGCAGCGCGAGGCATCTGCCACGGCGGCGGCGGCACCGACGGTGCGGCACGGCAACGAACCTTTCCTCCTCTTGTTCTCATCGGGCACGACGAGCAACCCCAAGGGATTCCTGAAGACGCGGCACCAGTACCGTGAGAACTTCGCGATCTCCAGTGCATACCTGGAACCTTGGCCCGGCGTCGCAACGCTCGCGCCCGGCCCAGTGTCGTACAGCCTCACCCTCTACGCGCTGATCGAGTGCCTCGCCTCTGGAGGCAGCGCGCACATGGCGGACGTGTTCAATCCGCTGGAAATGGCCGCGCGCATTTCCGACGAGAAGATCACCCGCGTCGTTACTGTGCCTGCCGTCGTGCAAGCACTGGTGGATGCCGCCCGTCGTGACCCCGCCCGCTTCACCACGCTCGAGCTGATCGTCACTGGCGGCGCGAATCTACCCGCCGTTCTTCGTACGGGTCTGGCCGACGTGCTGCCCGATGTGCGGTTGATCAGCTATTACGGTGCAGCTGAGATTGGGTTCATCGGTGACAGCCGTGACGGTGACGGCACAACTATCAACATCTACGATGGTGTCAAGGCGAGTATTCGCGACACGGATGGCGTCGAGCTGCCCGACAGCGAGCCCGGCACGCTGTGGATCCGGGCCGCCGCTTGCTCCGACGGCTATATCATCGGTACGACGGACACCGTGCTGAAAGGCTCCGACGGCTGGTCAACTGTAAATGACCACGGCCGGCTGGTCGACGGTGCGTTGGTTCTGGTGGGCCGCGCCGGAGATATCGCCGTCACCGGCGGACACAAGGTGGCGCTACCGGAGGTGGAACGCGCATTCGAGGGGATGCCGCGCATAGGCGCGATTTGCGCGGTGGCGCTTCCTAACGAGCGGCTGGGCGCTATCATCGCCCTCGTCATCGAGGGTGAAACGCCAAACAAGGGCCAGCTGCTCGCCCGCGCGCGGCACAACCTGGCACCGCAATTCGTACCGCGCCGTTGGTACTGGGTCGAGCGGCTGCCGCGTACAGTCGGCGGAAAGATTCGCCGCGCCGCCACCGCTGAGCTCGTCGCGCAGGGAGAGGCCGTGCGGCTGTGAACGATCAGCGCCGCGTGGTCATCACCGGACTCGGGGCCATCACCCCGAGCGGCTTGGATGTGCCAACGATGTGGGATGCCGTCCGCCACGGACGCAGCGCCATTACGACGCTTGACGATCCCGAATTCGCCGACCTGGCCGTGCATATCGGCGGGCAGGTGCACGGGTTCGAGGTATCTAGTGTCCTCGCACCCAGCCTGGCCCGTCGGCTGAGCCGCAGCCAACACTGGGCCGTCGCGGCCGCTGACCAGGCACTCGCGCAGGCAGGCTGGACGCCCGGAGCCGGCGAGATGCCATGGGACCCGGACCGGTTCGCGGTGATCGCCGCCACGGGCTCCGGACCTGTCACCGCGATGCAGCACGCCACCCGCGCCCTCGACGAGCGCGGCCCCCGTGCCGTGCCGCTGACCCTCGCGATCTACGGTGCACCGGACGCGGCGGCGGCCTTACTCAGCCAGCGCTATCAGGCATTCGGGCCGGCACAGAGCGTATCGGCGACGTGCGCGAGCGGCGCAATCGGTCTCGGGGAGGCGCTGCGTCGCATCCGCCACGGCTACGCCGACGCAGTCCTTGTCGTCGGTGTCGAGGACTGTCTAAACCCGGTAAATCTCGCATCGAACGCGAACATACACGCTCTGGCATCTGGGTACGAGCATGATCCCGCCGCTGCATCCCGCCCCTTCGATCGGGCACGCTCCGGGTTCGTAATGTCGGCCGGGGCAGCCGCCATCCTTCTCGAGTCCGAGGAGGGCGCGCGCACCCGCCGGGCTACCGTGTTAGCCCAGCTGGCCGGTTTCGGGGCGGCCAGCGATGCGTACCACCCGACCGCACCGCATCCACAAGGTCGAGGAGCGGCGCAGGCTGTGCGTGTCTGCCTTGCCGACGCAGGTGTCACGCCGGATGCCGTCGACCACATCAACGCACACGGCACCGGAACACCGGCCGGTGATGCCGCAGAACTGAACGCGCTGGATGCCGCGCTCGGTGATCGAGCTCGCAGCATCCCGATCAGCGCGACCAAGTCCAGCACGGGCCACCTCCTCGGCGCGTCGGGGGTGCTGGAGGCGATCATCGCCGTGCAGTCGTTGCGTGACGAGGTATTACCGCCCACTCGCAACCTCGACGACCTCGAGTTCGCAGGCTGGGATATCGTGGCGGGCGAAGCCCGCCGACAGAGTATTGACACGGTGCTGTCGAATTCGTTCGGGTTCGGCGGCCACAACGGCGCGGTACTGATCAGGCGCGTCAATGGATGACGAAGGAGCAGATATGTCAGACCGGGAAACCCGACACGCAGAATTGGCCTCGACGTACCTGCCCGACGACCTGTTGGGACGTTTCCGCGCGCGTGCCGACATCTACGATCGAGAAAACCGCTTCTTCGATGAGGACCTCGCCGAGCTCACAGCGCAGGGCTATCTCACCCTGTTTGTGCCGGAGGAGTTCGGCGGCGCTGGTCTGAGCCTCAACGAAGTATCTCGGCTGCAGCAGCGCCTGGCCACGGCAGCGCCCGCGACGGCCCTCGCTATAAACATGCACCTGATGTGCGTCGGGGTTGTACGTGCGATGTTCGAGCGCGGCGACCGGTCGCTGACGTACGTGCTCGACGAGGTGATGGCTGGTGAGATCTTCGCGTTCGGGGTAAGCGAGCCAGCCAATGACTGGGTACTGCAGGGGTCGAACACCATTGCTCAGCCGCAGGAGGACGGCGGCTACCTGCTGACCGGGGTGAAGATTTTCACCTCACTGTCACCGGTATGGACACGCCTGATCACCCACGGGCTGGACAGCACGGATGCCGACAATCCGAGGCTCGTGTACGGGTTCATCGAGCGGAGCGCGGAAGGCATCAGCGTGTCGGACCAGTGGGACGTGCTCGGTATGCGCGCGTCGCAGAGCCGTTCGACGATCCTGGAGAACGTGCGGATGCGGCCGGAGAAGGTAGCTCGCAGAATTCCGACGGGACGATACCCCGATCTGTTGACGTTCGCGATCACGAGCAACTTTCAACTGCTGATCGGGGCTGTGTACACGGGTATCGCGCGCCGTGCGCTGGATCTGGGCGCCGCGGGGCTGAAAATCCGGAAGTCGGCCAAGAACGGCACTACCTACGCCCAGGTTCCCGAGTTCCGGGCACGCCTGGCCGACTCCCTCATGGCGTACATGGCCGTGCCCGCGCAGTTGGACGCTTACACTCGCGACTTCGACGAACTCATCGACCACGGCGCAGGCTGGCCGCTGCGTCGTCTGATCAGCGCCCGCATCAACGCATCGAACGTGGCCCGGCACGCGACCGAGACCGCGCTGATGTGCGCAAGTGGCAGCGGATACAACAACAGCAACGAGCTCAACCGCCTGTTCCGGGATGCTACGGCCGGGCTGTTCCATCCGCCGAGTGCTGACGCCGCCCGACCGATGTACGCGGCCGCATTACTCGACGAGCCCACCATTGACTGACGGGCTTCGTCCGCCAGAGCTGATCCCTGTTAGCTGATCATTCCATCGTCCTGCCAGGGCGATTGAGGCTGTGTGCAATCTCTCCCAGCAGATCAAACCGGACGAGATCGTGGCATTTTCGGCACGAACAGAGGGGGAAAATTTAAGACGATTAGTCATGAAACAGATTCTCCTTACCGCTGTCTCAATTCACCATACGAGCGCAAGTCTCAGGAGACCGTCACCCGTGTGCTCCACGGCGTCATCATCGACTATTGCGAAACGAACTCTTTAGGAAAAGTAGAGGTAACATGACTGACAATTTCTACTCCAACCCGGCCGCCAGGCGGTGGCGAACGGATGCTGTGGGCGACTCGATCCTGCAATTCCACCGCAGCCTGCCCGACTATCGGCCGAGCCCGCTCACGGAGGTTTCCGCCCTGGCCGACGAGTTGAGAGTCGGCCGTGTGTTCGTGAAAGATGAATCGTCCCGATTCGGCCTGCCGGCATTCAAGATGATGGGCGCGTCGTACGCGGTGTCCCGCGTGCTGTCGGCTCGGGTGGGGTCGCCGGATGCGGCGCTTCCTCTGGACGAGTTGCGCGACCGGCTGACCGCGCAGGCGCCGTTCACCCTGGTCGCCGCGACCGACGGCAACCACGGCCGTGCGGTCGCCCATATTGCGCGGCTGCTCGGCCTGCCTGCGCGCATCTTCGTCTCGGCCTACCTGTCGAAGGTCCCCTGGGCGGCGATCGAATCGGAGGGTGCGGGGGTATTTGGGGTGGACGCACCGTACGACGGCGTGGTGGCTGCCGCCCGCGCCTATGTCGAGTCGGCCGGGGAGAGTGCGCTCCACATCCAGGACACCGCCTGGCCCGGCTATGGGCAGGTACCGCAGCTCATCGTCGACGGCTACTCGACCATCTTCAGTGAGGCTGACGCGCAGCTGGGGGAATTGGGGCTTCTCGCCGACCTGGTGACGGTTCCCGTCGGTGTCGGGTCCCTGGCTGAGGCGGCCATCCGCCACTATCGCTCGCGACCGGATGGAGTCGCCGCCGCTCCGACAGTGCTAAGCGTCGAACCCGAGAACGCGCCATCCGTCATCGTCTCGCTGCAAGCCGGTACGCTCACCTCAGTGCCGACCTCGTACACGATCATGGCCGGTCTCAACTGCGGCACGCCGTCGAGCAACTCCTGGCCATATTTGATCGACGGGCTGGATGCCGCGGTCACCGTCTCGGAGGACGACACGCGCCGCGCTGTACACGACCTTGAGCAGCTCGGGGTGGACGCCGGCCCGTGCGGCGCGTCGTCCCTGGCGGCGATGCGCGCAATCGCAGGCGACCCGGGCAGACGCACCGCAGCGTCGCTGAGTTCCGATGCCGTGGTCGTCCTGCTGAGCACAGAAAGCCGCTCGGCAAATCCGATCTGAGCCGGCGGGTCCGCGTCAGACCCGCCGGATACCCGTCACAGATGGCCCAGCACGTCCAGTTGAAGCTGCGCGACGACGGCGACTACGATGCAGCTGACGACGATGATGGTCGGCACCCCGCCGTGGACCGAGCCGAATGTCCGAGCCATCCGCTCATCGAAACGACCTTGGCTGGTACTGTGCAGGGTCATGGCCCAGAACAGCGGGACTGTCCGATCGTCTGTGAACTCCTGGGTGAAACGCCTACGTGCTGCGGTCATGCTGATCTCTACTTTCAGGAGACCCTTATTTTAAGAGGGCCCACTGTCCGAGATACCTGCAGCAGCTCACACTCAACCGCTACGGACCAACTGAAGTAATACGCGTCCACTATGAGCCATGCCGAAAAATTAACGCACGAAGCCCAATTGAACAGCATTGCATCGAATGCTGCTTTACCAGCTTCTCTTCAGCGATGCCAGGCCCGCCAGCGTGCTTCGAACACATTGGTGCTGAAGCGCTAGGGTGCGCTGAGTAGCGCTGCGAGTTCCTCTAACGCATCTTCTCCGGTCATGTCTCGAACCAGCAGTGGCAGTTCGGTCATCGGCACGGTATGGAGGTGCTCACGGAGCTCTCGAAGACAAATATCTTCGCGTATCCTGCGTTCAGCAAGGAAGGCGCCGGCGTCAGCAGGGGAGCGGCGGTTGACAACAAGAGATGCGACATCGACGCCCAAACCGCGCAATTGCCTGACGATGTCAAGGGATTCGGCAACCGGCATCTTTTCGGCGAGGGTCACGACCACGAAGCCCGTGATGGTGCCATCGGTGATCGTCTTGTTCATGCGGGAAAACCGGTCACGACGGGCCACCAATGTGCGCCGCAGTTCCGATTCGGTTGCGGTCTCCGGGTTTTCACGGCCGACAATTCCTCGGGCTGCCGCGGCGAATCGGTCCGATCTGGAGCGGCTGGCGAGCAGCGATTCCGTCCACCCCGTCAACTTCTCCGGCAGGCTAAGCAGATGTAGCGTGTGGCCCGATGGTGCAGTGTCGAACAACACAAGGTCATAGGCGTCGATGCCGTGGTCTATGAGCTCGGCGATCCGTTCGAGCATGGCAGACTCGTAGCTGCCTGGCGCGGTTTTTGCGAGCTCGAGGTGTGCCTTCGCCGAACGGTGCAGCCGCTCGGGCAGGAGCTTCATCATCGTGGCGCTGACTGTCTTGAAATGGCGCTCGATGGTGGCGCGGGGATCTATCTCAACGGCATCCACACATCCATCGGAAGCGGTGAAAACTCGGGTGACAGCATCCGATAATGCCGTGTCCCAGATATGTCCGAGGTTGTGTGCCGGATCGGTGGAGACGAGCAGTACCCGACCGCCGTTCCGGGCACGCGCAAGCGCCAAAGCGGATGCCACCGAGGTTTTGCCGACTCCGCCTTTGCCTCCAACGAAGAGCACTTGTCGATCGCGAGCGAGTGTCAGCAGCATCCGATATGGTCCAATGGGGAGTGGGGGATTCCGATACGGCGATGCCAGGCATGGAAATTCTCCCAAACAGCAGGCATGAGTTCGGCGGTGTAATAGGCGGCCGGGTCCGGCACGCCAAGGGCTTCGCCCAAAACAGCAACCATGAACAGGTCATCTTCGGACTGCTGCTCCCGTTTGAACATCTGACGGTACGGCCCCACGTAGAACTCGTGCAGTCCCTCCCAGAACGCTGACCAGCGCCGGAAGGAGCCCTCCCGGCGCCGGTTCGTCGGCTTCGATCTCATCGAGATTTACGACGCCCTGGTGCCGGTCAGCTCTGCGTCAGCGTCCTCATCTTCGGGAACCATGTTCTTGGCCTTGCGCATTGCGATGATCGCTTCGGCGGCGACCCACACGCTGGCCACGATGATGATCACATCGAGCGAGAAGAGCATCCAATCTGGATCACCGGGATTCGCGAAACTGGCAAGCTGTACGATCGCTGCCCAGAATGCCATGACGAAAACGATCACGAGCGGTACCAACGCCGTGATGGGGTTGCGCCCCTTGCGAATCAGGATGACCACGATAATCGACAGGCTCAACGCCGCCATCAGCTGGTTGGTGGTTCCGAACAACGGCCAGATGCGTAGACCGCCCTCGCCTCCGACTCCCTGCGAGAACGTCAGACCGAGGCCGAGTGCCACGACGATAAGGGTCGCCGGGGTCTTTCCGATCTTCAACTTGAAGGCCTCGCCGGCTTCCTGGACCACAAAGCGCAGCAGTCGCATTCCGGTGTCCATCGTGGTTGCGGCAAACAGCACCGCCATGGTCGCCAACAGCGTGGCGCTCAGCGATGCAGGCAAGCCGATGCCGTTCTGCATCAGCGTCGAGCCGCCTTGGACAAAGGCATCGACTCCGGCTGAACCGAACGAGCTGTAGATCTCGTTCCACTCAGCTACCGACTTGAATCCACCGATGACTGCGAGGATCGTTCCCAGAGAGAGCAGTCCCTCACCGACAGCGCCGAAGTACCCGACGAAACGAGCATCCGTTTCCTTGTCGAGCTGCTTCGAAGTGGTGCCGGAGGACACCATGCCGTGAAATCCCGAGATGGCACCACACGCGATGGTCACGAACAGCAGAGGAATCATACTCGGCGTGCCCTCGGGAACGTTCATGTTGATGGCGGGGGCGACGATATCCGGTGGTGTTGCGGAGAACAGCGCACCCAAAAGCACGGACCCGAACAGCAAGATCAAGCCGACGAAAAGCTGCACACCATTGATATAGTCACGCGGCTGCAGCAAGACCCACACCGGCAAAAGGGACGCTATCGCCCCATAAACGAACAGGGCGACAATCCAGAATGTGGCCGGTGACATGCCCAGTGTCGATTCGGGGAGCACCACCGGCATCTTGTCGCCAACCAGGATGAGCGCATAGAGCGCTGCGACGCCGACGACGGTAACGGGCAGCAGGTGCCAGTGAAGCCGGTACACTGCCACACCCACCAGAAGGGCGACGACAATCGCACCCCACACGGGGATGACCGCTCCCGGTGTGCTGATGAGGAGGTTCTTAATGACGACGGCGAATGCCGCGATCACCATGAGCAGGACCAGGAAAATCACAACCAGAAACAGGTTGGCTCCGCGTTTGCCGATGTACCGGGCGGACAGGGCGCCGATGGAGCGTCCCTTGTTGCGCGTCGAGGCCCACAGCGTGCCGAGATCGTGCATCCCAGCGAAGAATACGGTGCCGAGGGTTACCCAGAGCAAGGCTGGAAGCCAGCCCCAGATCACTGCAATCGCGGGCCCGACGATGGGAGCAGCGCCGGCGACGGACGTGAAATGGTGGCCCCACAGAATGAACTTGTTCGTGGGAACGTAGTCCACGCCGTCTTTGAGCTCGTGAGCCGGGGTCACGAAAGCGTCGTTGAGTTTGAAGACCCTGTGTGCGAGATATTTGGAATAGACCATGTATCCAGCCACCATGACGGCCAGACCAATAATCATGAGAACTAGGGAACCCATAAAGTTCTCCCCCCTGTCTTGAGCCACCGTGGGCAGCTCTGTCCGATAGCGCGAGTGGACCGACACAAGTTTGCGATGATAGCCAAAGTAACGTCAATCAAATCTCTTCGAAGCTATCAGTTCTGACCGGAATTTTTCTAGTGCGAAAGCCTACTGTGGCTCAAGAACGTTGAATTTACGCGGTTTTTGACCCGATCGACGACGTTGAATGGGCGTTTATAGGAGAGCGAATTCCTCCAGGGGCACGCCCGGCGACAGCCCGGTATTTCTTATGAAAACTGGGATGCAGGGCTTTCACCTTGTGCAGTACGCGGCGGTAGCGCGGTGTCTACTGAACGAATTCGGAAACTTAGAACGGTCGCACCCCCGCCCGCGTTTCAACCCCCACAGCTGGCGAGACGGAATCCAGCAGTGGCGACGAAAGGTTCCACCGCTGCGGATAGAGCGAAACGGCGACCGCAGATCGAGGTGCCAGGTCGACCAAGCGTCCGGTTGCGATCTCCTCGGAGCGTTGCTGTTCGGGAAGCATGCCCCAGCTGAAACCTACCTGGATCGCTCGTGCGAAGTCGTTCGACGTCAAGATGGCCAGCGGTGTGCCCTTAACGGATGCTGACCGCTGGCCATGGCTCGCGCTGGTCGGCCAGGCTCTGGCTGATACCGGTGCAGCGGGAACCGGTCTGATCATCGCCTGCTCAGCGCTCAAACGCGTCTACCGTGACGCCATCGTCGCGGCGGCCCCTAACGTGCGGTTCGTGCACCTGGCCGGAACCCTCGACGTGGTCGGCAACCGGCACGAAAGGCGTAGTGAACACTTCATGCCGCCAGTCCTACTCCGGTCGCAGCTGGCGGCTTTGGAAGAACTTCATGATGACGAGCCGGGCTTATCTGTGGGCATCGATTGGCCCGTGTCGAACGTGGTCACGGAATCTAAGGCCCGGTTGGGCGCACCAAAGCTGCCGGCATCCGTTCACATTGGTGTTGGCCAGGTCGGGCTGCCCGTGGTTCGGGTGAACGGGCCAGCCAGCGCAGCGGCGGTATATCTGCAGGGTGCGCACATGACGAGTTGAAGCCCGGAGGGACAGTCGTCGGTATTGTGGATGAGCACGCTGAGCGGATATGCCCCAGGCCGGCCCATTCGTGGGGGCGTGCCGATCTGCTTGCCGTGGTTTGGGCTGAATGAAACGGATGCGGCGGCTCCACCCCACAGGTTTGCCCGCCTCGCGGAATGGCGGCTGGTGCAGGTCAGCGAGGCCGGCGACGACGTCGTGCTGGTCTTTCGCTTGAGCGACAGCAAGCAGACCCCTCGGTCTGTGTGGTCGCACCGGTTCGAAGCTCTCTACACGGTGGCGGCCGGTGCCGAGCTTGGCCTCGCGCTGCGGGTGCGCAACCTCGATGATGTGTCCGTGACGTTTGCCGCCGAAACGGACCGGATTTACCTCGGCACCAGCGCTGAGGCGCGCATCTCGGATAGGACCGTGCGTATGCTGTCGATCACCACCGAGGGCTCGCAGAGCAGCGTGGTTTGGAACCCGTGGAGCGCTAAAGCGGCAGTAACGCCCGACTTCGGCGCCGATGAATGGACCGGAATGCTGTGCGTCGAAACCGCCAATTGTTGAACGACGAGATCATGCTGGCATCGGAGGAGACCCACGCCATGAGTGCTGTGATCGGGCAGACGTTCTGACAGGGGATGCCGCCGGAACGTCCCCGACGTGTCCTGTCGGCCGTCCCGCCCGGGGCGCCTATCGCAAACCTGAAGAATTCGGTCGGCCACCCGGGTAGCTGGGCTAGCGGCCGGAGGGAGCCCAGATTCTTCTGGTGGGACGGGAACGGGCACCGGGTTCAGGTCGGGAATCCGGCCGCGATGATGTCGAAGCCACGCTGTACGAGCGTGACGAAGTGTACGGGGTCGTCGTCGGCTTTCCAGATGGAGAAGGCGGAAATGAGCACAGCGGTCGCGGTATGAGTTAGTAATGCGGCGGTATACGGATCAAAATCCGTTCGGGTAGCAGCCCACCGGCGAAGCGCCACCTCGACGTGCTGGTGAGCGGTGCGGTGATACTGGTCGAGTTCTGGTTCCTCCTCAATGAGCCGACGGCGAACCGCGATGACGTTCTCATGGCCGGTGACGAAGGACACACAAACCGAGCCTAAGGCGGGCCATAGGTCAACCTGGTTATCGAGTCGTTCTAGCAGATAGGCGAGGCGGTCGGCGTCGTCGGGATCGGGGTCGAAAAGCGCCGCAGCTTTCGTGGGAAAGTGGTTGAAGAAGGTACGTCGGGAAACGTCAGCGGCCGAAGCGATGTCATCGACAGTCACGCTGGCAAAACCGTGCTCGTCGACCAGGTCGATAGCTGCGGTCTGCAAGGCGCGCCAGATTTTGCGTCGTTGCTGTTCTCGAATCGTCATGGAGAGCACTCTGAAAGATTACTGGCTTGGCGGGGAGCAGCGCGCTAGGCTTCAAAGGCTTGTTGCACTCAGTGCAGCAAGGTGGCCGCGCTGTTGGGGCTCGGTCGACCACCTAGTGAAAGGATGGCGTTCCGATGACCGGACGCGTTGAAGGTAGAGTCGCCTTTGTAACTGGAGCAGCCCGAGGTCAAGGCCGGAGCCATGCGCTTCGGCTGGCGCAAGAGGGGGCGGATATTATCGCCGTTGACATCTGCGAGGACATTGAAACCAACCACTATCCCCTGTCGACCGAGGCAGATCTCGCCGAAACAGCCCGATTGATCGAGGCGCTTGACCGACGAGTCGTGACGCGCAAAGCGGATGTTCGCGAGCCTGCGCAACTCGTAGCAGCGTTGGCCGACGGTATCGCCGAGCTGGGCAGAGTTGATATCGTCGTGGCGAATGCAGGAATCTGCCCGCTCGGAGCGGATGTTCCGGCACAGGGTTTTCTCGATGCGATTCAGGTCGACCTGATCGGCGTGATCAATACCGTCTCCGCTGCCCTTCCTCACCTGAGTGCGGGGGCATCCATTGTCTGCACCGGATCCGTCGCCGGGCTCATGGCGGGAGGCACGTCCACCCCCGCGAACGGTCCCGGCGGGGCCGGATACTCTCACGCGAAACGTGGCGTGGCACGCTTCGTGCACGATTTGGCACTGCAGCTTGCCCCGCACTCGATTCGAGTGAATGCCGTGCATCCGACAAATGTCGACACCGACATGCTGCAGAGCCAACCGATGTACAACATCTTCCGACCAGACTTGGAGAACCCGACTCGGGAAGACGCCGAGCTGGCATTTCCGTCTATGCAGCCCATGCCGATCGGTTACGTGGAGCCGGTCGATATTAGTAATGCCGTGTTGTTCCTGGCGTCGGACGAATCACGATACGTCACCGGACTTCAGCTCAAAGTCGATGCCGGGGCGCTCCTCGCGTCAACGACTTCCGGCGCTCCGGCGTAATTCTCTAGCTAGCGACGCCCGCGAAAATTGGGGCGACGCCCCTGGCGGCCAGGCCCGTGGCAGTTGTGGTCCGGGCGCCTAAAAGTACTGAGCGCCGGCGTCGATGCTCAAATGCTCCGAGGTGATCATGCGCGCGTCGTCTGAGGCCAGGAAGGCCACGGCATTGGCAATATCCTTGGCTTCCGCCGTTCCGTCCGGCAGAAAAGGCGTGCCCATCACGCCGAGCGCCGGGTTGCTCTCGCTGGCATGGGTGAGCGCCGAGACCATGTCACCCGAGCCCATCGGGGTGTTGACAGCCCCGGGATGCACGCTGTTCACGCGAATGTTGTCCTTACCCAGTTCTGCCGCGAACGACCGGGTCATGCCGGTGATGGCATGCTTGCTCGCGGTGTAATGCACCATGAACGGTTGCACCTTTTTGCCGGCATACGAGCTGGTGAGGATGATCGATCCGCCACCGGCTACTACCAGGTGCGGCGCACCCACCATGACGGTGTTCCAGGCCCCTGTCACATTCGTGTCCATCGTCACCTGAAACATTTCGGGAGTCGTCTCGTTCCACCTGGCCGGAATGCAGATGCCCGCGTTCGCGACGATGATGTCGAGCCGGCCGAATTCAGCGATGCCCCGCTCAAGGATTCCGCGCATCCCCTCGAGGTCCCGCACGTCACCTTGTTCAAAGTGGATACGGTGGTCCTCCGCCTCGACCAGACGCACCGTTTCGGCCAGGTCCTCCATCGACGAGGAGTCGTAGGGCACCAAGGGGATGGGGCCGGCGAGGTCGATCGCAATGATATTCGCGCCCTCCTGTGCCAGCTTGACCGCGTGGGCGCGTCCCTGCCCCCGTGCAGCGCCAGTGATGAAAGCGACCTTGCCCTCGAGTCGACCAGTCATGAAGTTCGTCCTACCTGTAGATGTTGATGTGGCGATGCGATCGCTACTAGCGGGTCACGGAGTCGGCTGTGCTTTCAGCGCCGAGGATACGCGAGAACGTCGGCGGAATGTAGAAGTCCGCGGGTGACAGTTCGTGGATCGACGAATGGCCCAGGCCGAGAACGGCCGAGTCGAGGCCACCGCGCAGAATGTCGAGTACGTTCTCGACTCCGCCCTGGCCGTTCGCGGCGAGGCCCCACAGGTAGGCGCGGCCGATCATGACCGCGCGCGCGCCGAGCGCGAGAGCCTTGGCCACGTCGCTGCCTCGACGGATGCCGCCGTCGAGTACGATTTCCACGTCGTCGCCGACGGCTTCGGCCACCGAGGCGAGCATGCGGATCGTCGCTGGCGTACTGTCGAGGTTGTTGCCGCCGTGGTTGGAGACCGAGAGGGCCGTGACACCCGAGTCAACTGCGCGACGGGCGTCATCGATGCGGGTGACCCCTTTGAGCATGAACGCTCCGCCCCAGGTTTCGCGCATCCAGACCACGTCGTCCCAGGTGGGCGGCGTCGTCTGCAGCCACTCGCCATACGCTCCGAAGAACGTCGGGGCTGTACCGCCGGGCGGCGTGAGGTTGGGGGCCGTCAGGTCGGGGAGCCGACCTGACTTCAAAAACCGCAGCAGCCATTGCGGGTGCGGGAGCACGTTCGGCGCGAAGTCGATCATTGTCTTCAAGCTCATCTTCTCCGGAATCTGCGGGCTTCCCCAGTCGCGACCGTTGGAGAATGACCAGTCGAAGGTGGCGATGAGACCCTTCGCGCCTGCGGCCCGCGCCCGGTCCATTCGCTGCACCATCGATTCCCGCGAGCCCGACCAGTACATTTGGAAAAACGTATTCGGGTTGGCAGCGACCACGTCCTCAACGGGCTTGCTTGCGAACGAGCTCAGGCCCATGATGGTGCCGCGGTTAGCGGATGCCCGGGCAACGGCCACTTCACCGTCGGGGTGCACGGCTTGCACGCCCGTTGGTGAGATGATAACCGGCAAGGAAATGGGGATGCCCATTACGGTCGTTGACAGGTCGCGCACCGCCTGGTGCCCGGCAACATGCGGTGAGAAGGCCAGTTCACCGTATGCTGCCATGTTGTCGTCGATGGTCAGCCCGCGCTCAGACCCCGCAACGAGAGCCCCGTAGACGGACGAGGGCAGCACCTTCTTGGCTCGTCGTTGCGCTTCGGCAACGGTTTCGAACCACGCATTTTTTGCCATGATACTTCCTGCTTTCTGTAGTCGTTCAGGTTCTAAAAAGTTGGCCCAGGACCGGCGCTACATCACGGTGGGTGCGCACGAGATGAGCTGTACCGTGCCCCGTTGTCGCGAGCTGGCGGCCCAGTTCAATGTCTTTCTCACCGCTCACGTCGATCAGCACGTCGAGTCGAGGCAGCCGCGCGGCCAACTCCCGGGGATCCGGCCCGGCGTTATGCACGCAGTCGGACAGCAACACGACCCTCGCGTCCCGCACCGGCACGCGCGCGAGCTGACGCGCCGCAAGCTCGAGCGGAAACGCGATATTGGTGAGCCCGCGGGCCGGCATCTGCAGGATGGAATCGAGCAGGTCTATCGGTTTCACTTTCTGACCGAGCTGGAGCAGTATCGCTGCGTCCGACCAGAAGGCGATGACGGCGAGGGCATCGCCTTGGAGTTCGCCGGCGAGGGCACCGACCGTCGCCGCGGCGGTCTGCACCCGCTCGCCCTTCATCGAACCGGAGACATCGACGAGCAGCACGACTGACCGGCGCGTCTGCACGCACTCCCGAACAATGATGTCCTCATCTTCGGGAATCGGGTGTTCGGCGAGCATTTCGATCGTGCGGTCGAGGTCAATTTCGTCCGAACCGCCCCGATAGGGGATGCTGGCGAGTTTGCCAGACCCACGGCGGGCCATCGCATCCGTTTTCGGCCAGGGGATGGCCAAGCGCGACGCGATCTGCCTGGCCTTGGCGCGCACGATGGGATCGATGGCGACAGCGTCGGCACCGGCCAGCACGATCTCGCCAGCCTCGTCGGTGATGCCCACCGCAGTGTGTCCAGGGGAAGATTTCGTTGTCGCGCCTGGTGTGGTCGACTGAGCGCGCAAGACTATACCGTTGCCTCCCATGCTGGGCTCGAACACGACCGGATCCTCCTTGAGTTGCTTGGGTTTGCGGCGCAGCGGGGTACTTGTGCGCTTCTGGCGGGATTCCCGTGAGATCGGGGTATCCGCCTCGATCTCCCTTCAGCCCGGCTCGGCAATGGCCGGGTCGAGGACAAAGCGGTCCTCCCAGATTTCGCGCAACACACGCTCGGGCGTGCTTCCCGCGGCCTCGTCGAGGTGGATGCGACCCGACAAGGAGACTGTCATAGCGTCGTAGACGAGTTCGGGGTAGCCCTCGTCATCGGGCGACCTGAGGTCACGCAGCAGGGACAATTGCAGCGCAACGAGCACACAATCGATCGCGCCACGCACACTGCTGCCCTGCTTTATATCCGGATGCCGCCGGGTCGCCCTCGTGACGTAAACGGCATCCGCTACAAGTCGATCCGCGAGATCCCCCGTTGCCTGGGTACGGAGTGTGACGATGCCGCGTTCAGCGGGCTCGTCCTGGTAATCGATTACGAGCCGGTTCAAGCGGTCATGCACGCTCGTAGACAGACGTGTCGTGCCGACGTTGTCGTACGGGTTCATCGACGCGATCACCCGAAAGGTTGGCAGAGCGGTGATGGTTCCCACGCGCGGCACGGCTATAGCCCGATCGGCCATCGCCGTGAGTAGCGAGTTGAGAGTGTCTTCGGGTGCCCGGTTAAACTCCTCAATATAGAGGAACCCGCCGCGTTGCATCGCTTCGACGAGGGGCCCGGCCACGAAGTTCTCGGCGCTATAGTCCTCCCGCAGCACCCGCGCCGGATTGTGGTGACCAACGAGTTTGGCCGGGGTGAGGTCTGCATTGCCTTCAACAAAGAGCAGGGGGATGCCCCACTCCGCGGTGATCGCTTTGAGCATGGTGGTCTTGCTGGTTCCGGGCGGCCCCTCGAGCAGGATGTCGCGGTTAGCCGCGACGGCCGCGAGCGTGAGTTCAATCTCACGTTCACGGCCAACGAGGTGCGCCGCCACCCGCTGCCGGGTTTCGGAAATGTCGGGAATGTTCATAGAACGATTCACTTCGGTTTCGATAGCGGCGGATGGCATCAGTGCTACTTCACTGGAGCGTGATTGAAGCCGGGAAGAATCATATGACCGGCATCGACGGGGATGGTGACTCCCGTCACGGCGGCCGCCAGATTCGAGTTGAGGTAAAGAGCGGTGTCGGCGATCACCTGCGGTGGCATGAAGCTCATACCCTTCAGCGCGTGGAATGAATAGCCGCCTTCCATCATGTCGGCCGCGGTGCCCCCAGGGTGCCCCGCGAACATGTCCCACGCGCCCTGATGATCGGTCATCGGGGTCTTGATGGCGCCGGGATTGATCGAGTTGCAGCGGATGCCGTGCGGCGCGAGTTCGAGTGCGATGTTTTTCATCAGCCCGATAACGCCGTGTTTGGCCGCGACGTAGTGCGCGTAGTTCGCACCCGGTTCGAGGCCGTTGACCGACGAGGTGATCACGATCGACCCAGTTTGCCGTTCGATCATGTGTGGGGCGATTGCCTTGGCTGACTTCCAAACCCCGGTCAGATTCACGCCGATCATGTCATCCCACGCTTTTTCGGAGAGCTCCCAGAAGGCGCCCTGGGTCCAGATGCCCGCGTTGGCGATGAGGATGTCGATCTGCCCGAACTCCGCGATACCCTTCGCGACAGCATCGTCCATTTGCTGCTGCGAACGCACGTCCGCTTCAATGCTGAGCACCCGGCGGTCGAGTGCTTCAACCTGGCGTACGGTCTCAGCGAGGTCAGCGGCCCGACCCATCGCATACGGTACGGAATCGATTTGGTCGGCGATGTCGACCAGAATAATGTCGGCACCCTCGCGCGCCGATGTGATGGCGTGCGCGCGGCCCTGACCGCGGGCTCCGCCGGTGATGAGTGCAACCTTGCCGTCGAGTAAACCCATGATTTCTCTTCTTCCTGTCGTGCGTTCTAGCTGTTTATGACCACGCCTGCGTTTGGCAGGGGATGCTTCGTTCTTTTTTCACGAAGAGCTTGTCGGGCATGACACGCGCCAGCGGGCCGTGCTTAGAGAGCGGCACCCGCGTCGACGACGTGAGTGGTTCCCGTAACGAAGCGGCCGTCGTCCGACACGAGATAAAGGATGGCGTTCGAAATATCGATGGCTTCAAGCCCGCTGGTTGGCATCTTGTTGAGGGTGAGCGCTGCCGCGTTGTAGTCCTCGCGAGTCGGGTTCTCAATGTCCGGGCGGAACAGCTTGTAGGTTGGGTCGTTGAGCACCATGTCGGTATTGACCGTCGTCGGGTGGATCGTGTTGACCCGGATGCTCTGCGGCGCCAGCTCCACGGCCATAACCTTCATGAGGCCGATCAGGCCCGCCTTCGCCGCTGAGTAATGCGCGACGTTGGCGTTGCCCTTGAGCGCGGCGATCGAACTGGTGATCACCACAGCTCCGCCTCGACCGCCGGCGATGATATGGGGAACGGATGCCTTGAGTGACTTCCATTGTCCGGTCAGGTTGACGTCGATCATTGTGTCCCACACCTCGTCGTCCATTTCGAGAGTCGGGGCCGGCACCGAAATGCCAGCGTTGGCAAGTACGATGTCGAGCCTGCCGAACTCGGCAACGCCGGCATCCACGGCCGACTTCAGTGCCGCCGAATCCCGGATGTCCACCTGGCTGGCGATGATGCGCCGGTCAAGTGCCTCCACCTGACGCACTGTTTCGGCGAGGTCGTCGGGAGTCGCGGTGGCGTAGGGGACAGTCTCAACCTGCCTGCAAATGTCGACAGCGATGATGTCGGCGCCCTCTTTCGCGAGCGTTATCGCGTGGCTGCGGCCCTGACCGCGGGCTGCTCCGGTGATGAAGGCGACTTTGCCATCGAGTTTTCCCATGTTGTATCTCTCTTCCTTCCGCGATGTGCGCTTTCGTGTGGACCCGGGGCGGCGCTGCGCGCCGTCCCGGGTCTCAGACGGTTATTTGACGAGCTGGCCGGTGCCGACGATGGTGCGGGGTGCCACGTGTGCTCTTTCGTCTGGCACAGGGCTGGTTACTTGATAGCCGCTCCGCCGTCGACCGGTATCTGGCCTCCGCTGACGTAGTACGACTGGTCGGAGGAGAGCCAGGCGACCGCGTTCGACACGTGGATTGGCTCGATCCAAGCCTTGCCCATAGGATTCAGCCCGGCGAATGCGGGTTCGGCATCCTCGGCCTGAGGATCGTCAAGGTCTGGGCGGAACAGCTTGTAGGTGTTGCTGTTCTTCACCATCTTCGTGTCGATCGAGTTTGGATGGATCGTGTTGACCCGAATTCCGTGAGGACCGAGTTCATTGGCGAGCACCTTCATCAGCCCGACGATGCCGTGCTTGGTAGTCGTATAGGCGGCGACATTGGCGAGTCCCTTGAATCCGGCCAGTGAGGAGATAATAATGACCGATCCACCAGCACCGGATGCGATCAGATGATCGGCAGCCGCTTTGTAGGTGTGCCATACCCCGGTCAGGTTAATGTCCATAAGGTCTTTCCAGGACTGTTCCTCGATCTTCTGGGTGTCCGATCCGAAGGTGAAGATTCCGGCGTTGGCGACGATGATGTCGAGCCGTCCCAGTTGTGCGACCCCCTCGTCCACGGCCTTGGTCAGCGCGTCGATATCGCGCACGTCCGCCTGTTTCGCCACGATGCGCCGGTCGAGAGCTTCGACCTGCCGTACGGTCTCCGCCAGGTCCTCGGCTGTTGCTGGCTCATAGAATGTGGTGACGCTGTCGACGCCCTCGCAGAGGTCGATCGCGATGATGTCGGCGCCCTCCTGCGCCAGACGAATGGCGTGGCTTCTGCCCTGCCCTCTCGCTGCGCCGGTGATGAAGGCCACTTTGCCGTCAAGGTTTCCCATTTCTGTCTCTCTTCTTTCGTATGTGGCGGGGCGGTGCACCGTGCACCGCCCCGCCACGATCTATTACTTCGGGCAGTTCTCCTAGGCGCCGACGGCCACAGCCTCGCGTTCGGCGGCGGGTGAATCGGTGGCCACTGGCGACAAGAGGATGACACCTCGAATGTTCTTGCCGTCCCGCATGTCCTGGTAAGCGTCGTTGATCTGGTCGAGCGTGTACCGGTTGGTGACGAGTTCGTCGAGCTTCAGCTTGCCTTCCTTGTAGAGATTGAGCAGCGTCGGGATGGCGTAGCGCGGAGACCAGGAGCCGTAGAGCGCACCCTGGATGCGCTTCTGCTCCATGACAAGGGTGAACAGGTTCGTCGGGATGCCTTCCTCTTCTAGCGGTGACATCGAGGTGACGACGACGATTCCACCCTTGCGGATGGCATCCGTCGCCGTAGCGACGATGTCGCCGTGCAGCACGCCGGGGGTGCAGATCGCGGCGTCTGCGCCCTGCCCATTGGTGACGCTGTTCACAAAGTCGACCGCGGCTTGCGCGTCGGCGAACACTTCCGTCGCACCGAACTCCGGTGCCTTCTCCCGCTTGAACGGCGCTGGGTCGACCACGACGATGTGCGAAGCTCCGGCTGCAGCGGCGCCCTGGACAGCGTTCATGCCAATGCCGCCCGCACCGAAGATAATCACGACGTCGCCGTTGTGGATATCGGCCGAGTTCACGGCCGATCCGTACCCGGTCGGAACGCCGCAAGCCACTAGTGCGGCGACATCCAGGGGGATGTCGGGATCGATCTTGACGATGGATGCCTCGTCGAAAACCTGCCACTCGGCGAATGTTCCCAAGGCGGCCATCGTGGGGAGATCGACGCCATTGGAGTGCATTCGGTAACCGCCGGACGGCTGGTTGCCGATCAGGGTATTCGCGCCGAGATCGCAGAGGTTCTGCAGCCCCATCGCGCACCACCGGCACTTGCCACAGGAGGGGATAAACGACGTGACGATGTGATCGCCGACTGCGTAATCCGTGATCTGGCTGCCGATAGCGCGGACGATGCCGGCGCCTTCGTGCCCGCCGACGATAGGAATGTTGATCGGCATGTCTGCGGTTGCGGCATGCTCATCGCTGTGGCACAGCCCGGTGGCAACCATCTGTACCAGCACCTCCGTGGGGCCTGGATCGTCCAGGTCCACCTCTTCGATCTGCCATTGTCCAGGCTGTTCCCGAAGTATGGCTGCGTGGGTTTTCATCATGTTCTCCCTTTTGTGATGCGTTCGATCCACGTCGTCGTGAACCGTGTTTCAACTACAACTACAACTACAACTACAACTACAACTACAACTACAACTACAACTACAACTGCACGCGCCTGTGCCGCCGCCTGCGCAGCCGGCTGGCAATTTCGCGAGCAGATTCATCCCGGCCAGGAGCTGCCTTACGCGCCCCGGCCGGTGGTTGTTCGGGCGTGAACCCGAGGAGGGGACTAGCTTTGCCATAGCCTCAGACGCGTTCCGGGTCTGGTCCGCCCGCGGCACTCCGAACGACTGCGGCGAACGGATGCCTGGGGATGGTGATCCCATCCGCGGCTAATATGCAGACTGGAGATGTCAGCGACTAAGTCGACCGCGCGCATGCCATGAAT
This sequence comes from Cryobacterium sp. Y62, assembly GCF_002929785.1. Taxonomy (NCBI): domain Bacteria; kingdom Bacillati; phylum Actinomycetota; class Actinomycetes; order Micrococcales; family Microbacteriaceae; genus Cryobacterium; species Cryobacterium sp. Y62. The sequence continues at coordinate 35,146 of NZ_PJJK01000100.1, forward strand.
CAAGATCGGGCACTGAGAATTGTTCTGGGCCAGCGAGTCCTGACTCAATGTGGCTGGTCTTTTGTGCGGAAACCATGTGGTTCTCCTGAGCTAGAAATCGACATCACTGGCGAAAAACTCGTGCATGCATCAGACTAGTGGCACTGAGTGCCGAAAAGAAAGGGGAAAGTGCAAATGAGCGACAGCGACCGCCCTGCCCCGCCGCGAATGGGGCGACAGCCGTTGACGACCCGTGCCGACATCAGTCACGTGGCACTTCAACTTTTTCTCGAGCACGGGTTCGAACAGACGACCGTCGATGACGTCGCTCGCGCCGCCGGAATTGGGCGTCGAACCCTATTTCGGTATTTTCCTTCCAAAAGCGATCTGCCCTGGGGGGACTTTGAGGCCAAGCTCAGTCGTATGCGAGCATTCCTCGTTGACACCGATGTGAGCGTACCTGTCGTTGATGCGCTCGCGCGGGCGGTCGTTGAATTCAATCAATTCCCGCTCGAGGAGGTTCCCTACCATCGTGAGCGGATGAACCTGCTGCTGAACGTGCCGGCGCTGGTGGCGCACTCCTCGCTGCGCTACGCGGAGTGGCGGCGTGTGGTGTCGGACTTCGCGGCCGGCCGGTTGGGAGTCAGCGCCGACGCGCTCGAGCCGACAACGATTGGTTGGGTGTTTCTCGGTGCATCCCTCGCGGCTTACGAGCAGTGGCTCAAGGACGACGACTCCGACCTCATCGAATTGCTCGAATCTGCGGTGCTGCTGCTGCGGGTGGGTTTCTCGCCGATTCCGGTGGCACCGGTTCGGCCCGCGGTCGGAGTCTGAAGTGGAGGGGTCGGTCTCGTCGGGCGTGATGTATGACCTGATCGTGGTCGGTGCCGGTGCGGCCGGCGCGCCACTTGCGGCTCGACTGAGTGAGGATCCGGGGAGGCGTGTGCTGCTCCTCGAGGCTGGACCGGTACCGTCAACCCCTGGCGAGTTTCCGCACGAGTTGCTCGATGCCGGGACCGTGCAGGGAGCGATGCCGGGGCATCCGCAGAATTGGTCATTTATGGGCAATCTCACGCCGGAACTTCCCTACTCGATCGCGCGTGGTCGGATCGTAGGCGGATCGTCAACGATTAACGGCGCGTACTTTGTTCGCGGGAGAAAGGCCGACTTCGATTCCTGGTCGGTCGCGGCACCCGAATGGGCTTGGGACAAGGTGCTGCCGTTCTATCGCCGGATCGAAACCGACCAGCAGTATGGTGAGTCGACCGTGCATGGCGGCGCAGGACCGATCGGCGTCGGTCGGCCCGCGCAAGACCATCCGGTCACGGTCGCCTTTCGCGCGGCGGCGGCCGAGCTGGGCTTCGCCGACGAACCCGACAAGAACGATCAGGGCATGCCGGGACACGGACCGCTGCCGATGAACACGATCGACGGTGTGCGGCAAAACACCGGGATCGCCTACCTGAATCCGGTGCGGTACCGCACAAACCTTACCGCATGGGGTAACAGCGACGTTCGCCGCGTGCTGTTTGAGGGTACGAGGGCCATCGGCGTCGAGATGGCGCGCGGCGACGCCATCGTTCAGGTGCTCGGGCGGGAGATTGTGCTCTCGGCCGGTGCGATTAAGTCGCCCCACCTCTTGTTGGTTTCCGGGGTCGGACCCCGGGAACAGTTGGAACAATTCAACATTCCTGTCGTGCGTGACCTGCCAGGGGTCGGGGCAAATTTTAGCGATCATCCGGACATCGCCGTGCAGTGGCAGCCGCGCCGACAGATCGTTGACTATCGCACGACGCAGTCGATGGCGGCGTGCCTGAACTTCACGGCGACCGGTTCGACCGTGCTCGGGGATCTGGAGATCCTTCCGATAATCAAACCGATGGGCTATCTATTGACCGGCAGCGCGCGCGGCGTCCTGGTGGGAATACGGGCCGCGGTGCGGCATCCGCTTCGAACGTTCCGGGCAATGCGCGGGATATCGGTGCGGCGCTTCGCAAAACAGGTCGCCCACCGGGGTGACCTCGCATTTCTCGTTGCCGTGCAGTCGGAGACATCGCGCGGACGTATCAGCCTCGAGTCGGGCGACCCGGCCGTGCAACCGCGGATCGACTACAACTACCTCTCGACCGAGTGGGATCTCGAACGCATGCGCGAAGTTGTGCGGGTGGCGGTGCGATTGCTCCGAACGGATGCCTACAAACACCTGTTTAAGCGACTGACCGAACTCACCGACGCCGTGCTGGAGAGCGATGACCTGCTCAATGGCTGGCTGCGCTCGCACCTCGGAACGGCGATTCACCTGTGCGGCAGCGCACGTTTCGGGGCAGAAGACGACCCGGACGCCGTCGTCGACCAATACGGGCGCGTGCACGGTATCGACGGGTTGCGCATCGCCGACACGTCGATTTTGCCGACAACGCCGGTGCGCGGCCCGGCCGCGACCGCAATCCTTGTGGGGGAACGCGTGGCGGACTTCATCCGCCGTGGCCTCTAATCAGGTGGGTTCATCCTCGGGTGGCGCTGATTGTGATGCCATGGAGGAATCGCCGGGTCATCGCGGCCACCGGGGGAATCGAAGTCGGGGAGTTACGACGTTCGGAACCCGCTTCCGGATCGCATTTCTGATGACTCCCGTTCCATACGATGCATCATCGAGCGCACGCAGCGCGAGGCTGCGCACTGGGTCCAGCCGGGTGGTGTGCAGCAGATGGTCGCGTACGGGCTCCCAGAGCATCGCGACGGCGATTCCTCGGGCAAGGCGAGACTTCGGTGTGGCTATCAGCACGGCCAGACCCACCGGCCACCAGTCGCGGCGCAGCAGATGCCCCATCCAGAAACCATCGGACCACATAGTGCGAGCGACGATTTCGGCGACCACGGGCAGCGGAATCTCCGGGTCCAAGAGGCGCCGGTGCCGCGCCAGCTCGTATCCGGCGATACTCGCGGCGATCCAGGGGTAACCAAGAGCAAGAGCCGCAACCGCTGCGAGGCCGGAAACAGATGGGCGAGCCGGAACTAGGCGTCCCGGATGGCGCTGTTCCAACTCCGCGGCTGATCCGCCGTACATGGCGCGTCGGTAGGAGAATTCTTTCAGTGACGTGCGTACGCCGTGATGGTTCAGCACATCTGTCACATAGCGCACCGTCCATCCCGCCACATCCATACGCCAGAAAAAGTCGACATCCTCACCGACACGAAGCCCGGGCTCGAACGGAGGATCGGTCACCGCCTGACGGCGCACGAGCACTGAAGCGCTCGGCAGCCATCCCACGGGAACCCCGGGCACCACCCGGCTCGGCTCGGCTCCCATGTCGAGTTCCGAGCGGGTCTCCTCATAGCGCTCGATTACAGAGTCACCCTGCAAATCAGGACGGATGCGCGGGCCGAGCGCGCCGATGCGCGGGTCGTCGAACAAGGGGCGCAGCCTCGCAATCCAGTCGGGGGCGGCGATCGCGTCCGCGTCGATGAACGCCACGAACGGTGCCGTCGTCGCGGCAACACCGGTATTGCGCGCACCGCCGGGGCCCCCATTCTCGTCACGGACAATGAGACGTGCACCGAAAGCTGCAACGACAGCCCTAATAGCGGAGGCGAATGGCTCCGGTGAGGCGTCGTCGACCACGGTGACCGGCAGCCCTTCGACTTTGAGAGATTCCAGACAGCGGGCAAGCGGCCCGGCGTCGCCGTAGACCGGAATCACGATATCGACATCGTCCACGGTGCGATCGGCGATCGGCAACGGGTCGGCGATGCCATGATCCAGCAGATAGATAGCCGCGTCCTGCTCTGTGGCATCAGTCGCCACAATCCCTCTGCGTTCGGAGTCATAGAGTTTGCGCGCGAAGGGACGCACCTCCTCTGGCAACATCGTCACTTCCCACGGGGACCCACCGATCGCGATCTTTCGATTGCGTAGCGCCACCCCCGTTGTCCACGCCATCGGAATTCGGCGCGTGAACTCGGAGGCTTCCCGCGTTCTTGCCGGCGGCACTGGATGCGGTGGTGGCCCCCAGACGGTGACGCGTGCGGAATCGGTCATGGAAACTCCTTCATGATCAAGACAAGGCGGATCTTTGGCCGGCGATATATCAAAACCTCACCGAAGCCAGGCCGCAGCTGATGCACTTCGTGATCCGCCCCATCCTGACATATTGACACCGGGTGCCAAAATGGGCGGCGCTTCGCGTCTTGGCGAGCGTACTATTAGCTTGAGGTTGTCGTTGGACGATCTCTCCGCTGTATCGTCGGCGCCCGTGCTGACCATCTTTTCCATTGACGTTCAACGTTACTCCGATCCGTATCGTTACAGAGCTGTGAGCTGGGGAAACACGGCAGCGTACCTGAGTGCATATCTATGCTGATCTTTGGATTCCAATCGGAAGATCGTCATGCCTCGCGTGCGCTTGCTCTCTGGCCGAAGAAAGCGAGCACATAAACATTGCAAAACAGCACGGACCCCAGAATGACGCCGTACAGAACTCGAGGCATATCGCTTGTCTCACTCGCCACTATCGCGGGCCTCTGGTTGACCGGCTGCGCGGCAGGAAGCGACAACGTCGAGGAAGCCCAGCCGATCAAGATCGGGGCTGTGAGCTCGATCACCGGTCCTGCGCCATTCCCGGAGGTTCCCGGGGCTGCGCAGGCCGTGTTCGACCGCGTAAACGCCGACGGCGGCATTAACGGCAGGCCGATCGAGTTCTTCTCCGAGGACGACGGGGCCGATCCCGCACAGGCGGGCCAGGCCGCGCGGCGCCTCGTCGATGAGAACAAGGTCGTCGCCTTCGTGGGTTCCGCGAGCTTGGTCGAGTGCAGTGCGAACGCCGTGTTCTACGCACAGCGTGACATCGTCTCCATCTCAGGAACCGGGGTCGAGCCGGCCTGCTTCGAGTCGGCGAACATCGCTCCGGTGAATAACGGCACGATTCAGGGCTACGCGAGCCTGCTCTACTACGCATCCGAAACACTCGGTCACGAAAAGGTGTGCCCGGTGATTCTCAATAGCGCCGGCCTGACTGACCCCTACCTCGAACTCATCGAAAAGTGGGAAGAGGAGACCGGAAGCACCGCTGCCCACATCGACACCTCGGTGGTGCTCGGCGATGACCCGACGCCGGCGATCCTCGCCGCGCGGGATGCGGGGTGCGAGGCTGTCGTATTCAACGCGAACGAGCCCGTTGCCGTCGCGTTCATGAACACCGTTAAACAGCAGGGGCTGCTCGACCAAATGGACTGGCTGACACTGACTTCGGCGTACAGCGAGAGCGTGTTCGAGGCGCTGAAGGAGCAGGGCACGCTGGGCCTGTACGCGAACTCCGAGTTCCTCCCCTTCATGAGCGACGATCCCGAGTTGGCGGGATGGCGTACCGCCCTGACGGATGCCGGCGTGCCGCTCACTTCCCTCTCCATGGGCGGGTATGTGAGCGCCGAGATCCTCGTCGACGTGTTGAAAAGCATCGAGGGTGACATTACCAGCGAGTCGGTGACCGAGGCGTTCCGCAGCCTCGAACCGGTGGAGAATCCGCTGATGGGAATGCCCTTTACCTTCGGCGATGAAACCGCGCACAACCCTAACCGGGCGAGCATGATGGTGCAGGCTGGTGAGAACGGGTGGGAGACCGTAAGCGACTGGGTGCTGGTGCCGTGACACCTGGCCTGGGCGGGACCGAAACGGTGAGGCGCCCTTAACCGTGCTGGACGGAATCATCTCCGGGCTCGTGTCGGGGTCCACCTACGCAATCCTGGCCGTGTGCGTGGTCGTACTGTACAGACTTGTCGGCGTGCTGAATTTCGGCCAGGCGGCGCTCGGTGCGCTCGGCGCCTATGTTTGTTATGCGTTGGTCGGTGCCGAGGTGTCGCTCGCGCTCGCGGTGTTCTGTGGCCTCGCCGTCGCGAGCGTTACCGCCGGATTTTCCGGCTGGGTGTTGGCTAGATGGCTGGGCGAACCGTCGGCGATCGTACGGTCAGTCGGCACGGTGGTGCTCTTGATTCTGCTGCTCACCGCTGGCTTCAGGCTGTTCGGTGACTCGCCCCGAGCGATGCCGAGTCTCGTACCGGAGGCGGCGTTTGATCTGGGTGGGGTACGGGTGTCGCTCAGTACGGTAATCGCGCTGCTGGTTACCATTGCGATTGCGGGTGCGCTATCACTCCTTCTGCGGTACACGCAGCTGGGCATCCGTCTTGAAGCTATGTCGGAGCGTCCGCTGACCGTGCAACTGCTCGGTGTGAACTCGCGTCAGCTGGCTGTCGCGGTGTGGGCTGCGACGGGATTGCTTTCGACGCTTGCGATGCTGCTGATTGCGCCGACGCGCAATCCAACGTTTGAGTCGATGTCATTTCTCGTCGTGCCGGCGTTGGTCGCAGGCCTGCTCGGGGCGTTCTCAAACGTGTGGATCGCCGTTGCCAGTGGCCTCGCCATCGGGGCAGTCGAGGGTGCGGGTGCCCGGATCGAGGGGCTCGCGGACTATCGCGGGGCGATCCCGTTCGCCATTATCATCGTCGCGCTCATCTGGTTGCGCCGGAGGGAGGTGTGGGATGCGGCTCGGTAAACCGACCCGCCTGGGCGGAGGACTGTTCCTTCTCGTGCTGGTGACGCTCGGCCTGATTCTCCCAACATATTGGGTGTATCTACTTTCTACTGTTGCGATCACGGCAATCATCGCGCGCAGCATCGGCCTCGTCACGCATCAGTCTGGCATCATCACGCTCTGCCAGATGTCGTTCGCCGCGCTCGGCGGCTGGGCGGTCTCATGGCTTGACATTGCCTGGCCGACGGCCCCGTTCCCGATGCTCGTACTGATCGGAGGTGTTGTAACCGCTCCGGTCGGACTGCTAATCGGCATCGCCACCACTCGTGTTCGCGGCGTCGAGCTCGCGGTCGTCACCTTAGGGTTTGCGACCGCACTCGATCTCGTGCTGCGGCAGGGGAGCTTCCCCGGCGTCGGTGAGGGCACACCGGTGATCCCTTCAGCGCCGTTTGATGACCCGCGCTGGTTCTTCGCCCTCGCCTGGGCGCTACTAATTGTGCTGCAGGTCGGCATCGCGACCCTCAGCCGCTCCGTGCACGGACTTGGTTGGACAGCCGTGCGGGTGAGCGAGCGAGCGGCAGCGGCGCTGGGCGTACGGGTCGGGGGTGCGAAGTCGAGCGCCTTTGCTCTGGGGGCACTATTCGCGGGCATCGCCGGCGGGTTGCTGGCCGGACAATACGGACTGTTGACGACGGCAGTCTTCACCCCGCTGACCTCGATGGTGCATCTGGTAACCGCAGTCTTGTGCGGGGCGAGCATATTCGGTGGTGCGGTCCTGGCCGGTCTGTTCGTTGTCTTCATCCCCGAGCTACTACGGCGCATCGGCCTGCCCCTCGACGCCGCAAACACGTTGCTCGCGCTCGGTGCCTTTGATGTGCTCCGACGCGGGGGTGGCGGCTTGGTCGAGAAGCTGAACGACCAACTACAAGAGCGCGCCTTTCGAAACACCCGGGTGACTTGCCAACTGTCACCGGTACGCGACGAACGGCTGCAGGCGGACGCAATGCAACCTGACGGTGCAGCGCTGCAAGGTGAAACTGTGAAGCATCAAACGCTCCGGGTAGCCTGCCTTCACGTCGACAGCCTGACGGTAGCCTTCGGCGACCACCGGGTGCTCGAAGCGGTGAACCTGACGGTCGAACACGAAGAGGTGCACGCTCTCATCGGCCCGAACGGCGCGGGAAAATCGACGCTCGTCGATGCGGTCACCGGGTTCTTGCCCTCATGCGAGGGACGGGTCAGCCTCGACGGAAAGCCGATCGAGCGGTTTGGACCCCGGGAACGTGCCCGGCTCGGCATCCGTCGTACCTTCCAGTACGTGCATGCCATCGACGCGATCACGGTAGAGAACTATCTGAAGCTCGCCGCTGGCGCTGCAGGTGCCGAGCGAATCCCCGCCGTCCATGAGTTGCTCGATCTACCTGACGGAGGTGTACCAATCCGTCTTATGGACGTCGGCTCCCGCCGCATTCTCGAGATCGCGGGCGCGCTGGCATCGAAGCCGCAAATCCTGTTGCTGGACGAACCCGCTGCGGGACTCGGTGAAGCCGAGAGTCGCGCGCTCGCGGAACGCGTGCGTCAGATTCCGGCTGTCTTCGGTTGCGCGGTGTTGCTGATCGAACACGACATGGGATTCGTCCGTGTGGCATCGACCCGGGTGACCGTACTTGATGATGGTCGCCTCTTGACAAGCGGCCCGGTCTCCGAGGTGCTCGATGACCCGCGTGTCATCGCGGCCTATCTGGGGCAGGAGACGGCATCGTGACGAGCGGACTGAAGGTGGAGGGGCTCACGGTCAAGCGTGGTGACCTGACGATCTGCCGCGACGTCGATCTCACCGTTCCCAAAGGTGAGATCACGGTACTGCTCGGCGCAAACGGTGCGGGCAAGACAACGTTGCTCGATGGAATCGCTGGGGTACTCCCCGCGGCTGCCGGTTCTATCTCGCTCGGAGCCCGCAGCATCGATGCGATACCTGTGCACCGCCGGGCTTCTCTCGGACTGTCGTATGTCGAGCAGGGGCGGAGCGTCTTCTCCCGCCTCACGGTCGTGCAGAACCTCGCGGTCGTTGATCGCTCCCAGCACACACGTGACAAGGCCTTTGAACTGTTTCCTCGGCTCGCCGACAAACGGAACGTGCGCGCCGGCCTCCTCTCGGGCGGAGAGCAGCAGATGCTCGTCATCGCACGGGCACTCGCGACCAGACCGACGATGTTGCTGGTCGATGAGCTGTCCCTCGGCCTCGCACCGCGGGCTGTGCGCATGCTCATGGATACGCTGGTGAAACTCGCCGAGTCCGGCATGGGGATCCTGCTGGTCGAGCAATTTGCGGAGGTAGCCCTTCGGGTGGGCACCACGGCCTATGTCATGGAACGAGGCCAGATCGTCCACGCGGAGGCATGCAGCACAATATTGCAAGATCATACCTCGCGCATCTCGCCCTACTACTTGGGCGTTGCTTCTTGCCGGCAACTGGAGCCACAGAACAAGCGATCGCGACGATACGGCGATCCTCAAACAGTGCCGGGATTAGATGAGTGAGTCCTGATTGGTTGGTAGCGCGCCGACTACTCAGTCCGATCGGACTTTCCCCGCGTGGGCGCTGTTGATCGAGGGCGGAGGGTGTTGAACCCAGTGTGTGAAAACAGACCTCAACACCCTCCTGACCACACTTTACGTCCATCTAGACGATCGGATCATCCCTGCGCTGGGGTTTTCCAGACGCGGTCGCCCCGGCAGACCACCGGCCCTGACCGACGTTGAGCTGCTCTGCCTCGTTGTCGCGCAGCACCTGCTCGGCATCGCGTCGGACCGCAAGTGGATCCGCTACGCCAACAAGCACCTCGCCAGCATGTTTCCGAACCTGCCTCAACAATCCGGGTGGGGTAAACGCGTTCGCTAATCCACCGGGCTGCTCTCCGCGGTGATCACCGATCTCGCCCGGGATACCCTGTCCTGGGGCGAGATCACTCGACTGATCGATTCTACCCCGGTGCTCTGCGGCAAATCTCGAGAGACCGTGAAACGCTCCGACTTGGCCGGGTACGCCGGCTACGGCTACTGCGCGTCCCACTCCCGCTACTTCTGGGGATTCCGCCTCTACCTGATCTGCACACCCGACGGAATGCCCATCGTCTGGGGCCTCGCCACCCAAGATCGGCGAACGCGAAGCCGCCGAAACGATGCTCCGCCACGACCGACACCTGATCCACCCCGGCCAGGTCATCATCGGAGACAAGGGCTTCGCCGGCCGCCAGTTCGAAAGATTCATCACCGACGAACTCGGCGCCCACCTGATCCGACCCGACCGGAAAGACGAGAAAAAGCGATTCGGAAAGCTCGGCGGAATCCGCCAATGGGTCGAGTCCGTCTTCGACACCCTCAAAGGCCCACTCACCCTCGAAGACCACGGCGGACGCACCATCCCCGGCGTCTACTCCCGCGTCGCCGGCCGCCTACTCGCCCTCGCCGCCGGAATCTGGCACAACTGGCTCCTCGAAACTCCCAACAAACGATCCCTCATCGCCTACGACCATTAGGACACACCCATCCAGGAGCCTGCTGAATAACAGGGGTTCAGCCGGTCTGGCGAGTCTCTAGAGTGTTTTTTTGCTCCGGGGTGGGACGCGGTGAGGTGGGCTGAGCGGTCGGTACCGGTATGAAGATGTGGCGTTGCGTCGGCTCGGAGGAGACGTTGTGGGCGGCTGTGCCGCGTCGGCCGCTATGTCGAGGTGGTGGTCGTGCTCTGGGGTGTCAGCCAAGGGCCCAACCCCCCTTTTCTCTGGTCAATCCCAGGTTGAGGAGCCGTTTGAGGTTGATGGCGGCGGCCCTGTTCGACCACCACGCGTTGTTCTTCACGACGCCCCGATAGGGCACTCTGCGCGCTCCTCAAGTCATCCAGGCCAAAGCCTGACCACGCCACCGCAGTTTGGAGTCATGCAGTCCGCGCCCTCATTCAACGGCTGAATCTCGCGCGCCGACGACGATCAAACCCTCGCGTCATCAAGCGTAGGGTCTCCAAATGGCCCGCCAAACGCTTCCATCACGCCCACTGGCCACAACCCGCTCACGAGCCAGAAATCACCATTCAACTGCTTAAGTGAACGGTATTGGTCTTAGCCCGGTGCGGCTCAGACGAGACGGCCGGAATCGTGGTCGACGACGCGGGTCAAATACTTGTGGCCGCGCTTGTAACTAATTTCATCGATCCCGATTCGGGTGAGGTCCGCGAACTGGTCATCAAAGAAGAGAGTGTGACCGCTTTGGTGCCGGGCCCAGGGCACGGCGGAGACAGTAACGCCGTGGACGCGGCAGGATACTCGGGGGGTGCGACAGCTTCGAGGTGAACTTGAATTGAGCCCACGACTAATGCCCGCCAACGACGCCGCCCGTCACCGAAGTCGTAGCGTGGGTTGCGCTTCTGACAGGATCGGAGCTCAGCAACACAACGACAACAATCCGCTAAAGCTACGGCCGGTTCCGATACTATTGGCACTTCCTTGTAAATAGTTGCCAGTCCTAGTATATTTTTTCGAGGTAACGCGGCTCTGTAATGACGAAAAGAATTAGGGGTGAATCGATGGAGATTATCGTCTTGGTGAAGCAGATGCCTGACACTTATGGAGATCGCAAACTCGATGCGGCGACAGGGTTGCTCAACCGACCCGTCGGGTATCGGGTGATCGACCAGATCAATGAACGCGCACTCGAACCAGTGCTCAGCTTCATCGAGAAACGCCCAGTGCGATTCCGGACCCGTTTTGAAGGGTGCTGAAATGACCGCGACTGAGAACACCAAGAGGTTCCGGGCAGCACGCGACCAGCTCTTCGCGCTCGGCCACGACTACGAACGCGCCGTTGCGGAGTTCGCCTGGCCCGAGATCGGCCCGACCTTCAATTGGGCCGTCGAGTGGTTCGACGTGATCGCCGACGGCAACAACCGCACTGCACTCTGGATCGTCGAGGAGGACGGTCGGGAGCGCAAGGTCAGCTTCCAGGAGATGTCGCGCCGTTCCGACCAAGTGGCTGGCTGGCTCCGCGAGCACGGCGTGCACCAGGGTGACCGCGTATTGGTCATGCTCGCCAATCAGGTTGAGCTCTGGGAGTGTGTGCTCGCGATTATGAAACTCGGCGCGGTCATCGTGCCGAGCGCGACCGCCCTCGGCACCGCGGAGCTCGTCGATCGCTTAGCCCGCGGCCGCATCGCGCATGTCATCGCGAACTCCGCGGATAACGCAAAGTTCGACGGTGTCGACGGTGACTTCTCGCGGATCTCGATCGGCGCTCCGATCGACGGTTGGGCCGACTACGCCACGACAATTTTGCACACGGGCGTCTTCATCCCGGCCGTTCCTGAGGCGGATGATCCGCTCCTGGTCTACTTCACGTCCGGCACGACGAGCATGCCGAAGATAGTCGAGCAGTCGCAGAAGAGCTATCCCGTCGGCCACCTGACGACGATGTACTGGATCGGCGCCCAGCCAGGCGACGTGCACATGTCCGTCAGCGCGCCCGGGTGGGCGAAGCACGCATGGAGCCTGATCTTCGCGCCCTGGAACGCCGAAGCGACGATCTTCATCTACAACTTTTCACGGTTCGACGCCCAGGAACTCGTACGCCAGCTCGACCGAGCAGCTGTGACAACCTTCTGTGCTCCCCCCACTGTGTGGCGCATGGTGATCCAGTCCAAGACACTCGACCGCCCATCAGCGCTGCGCGAGGTCGTCTCGGCGGGTGAGCCACTGAATCCCGAGGTGATCGCGCAGATCCGGGCCGTCTGGGGCCTCACAATCCGCGACGGCTTCGGTCAGACCGAGACCTCCGCGCTGGTCGCGAACACTCCGGGAGTCGAGATCGTGCCTGGCGCCATGGGTCGGCCGCTGCCAGGGGTTCTCATCGTCCTCGTCGATCCGATCACGGGCGTTGTCGGCGATGAGGGTGAGCTATGCCTCGACCTGTCGCGGCATCCCGTCAACGTTATGACCGAGTACCTGGACGATCCACAGCGTAACGTCGAGGTCACCCTGGACGGTTTTTTTCACACCGGAGACGTGGCATCCCGTGATGCTTCCGGCACGATCACCTATATTGGCCGCACCGATGACGTGTTCAAGTCATCCGACTTCAAAGTGTCACCGTTCGAGGTCGAGAGCATACTGCTCGAGCACGAAGCGGTCGCCGAGGCCGCTGTAGTTCCGGCACCACATGAGACCCGCTTCACGACGCCTAAGGCCTATGTAGTGCTCGCTGAGGGGTGGGAACCCACTGACGAGACGGCGCTATCCATCTTCGTGCACTCGGCAGCGAGCATGCCGCCATACATGCGCGTCCGTCGGATCGAGTTCTTCGACCTGCCAAAGACAATCTCAGGCAAGATCCGCCGCGTCGAGCTGCGGCTGCGTGAAGTGGATGCCGCCGCCGGCCACATCACCATCACCGAGTGGAGGGAAGAGCAGTTCCCCCAGCTGAAGCATGGCCGGGCATGACCCAACTCCCAAAAATCACCTGGGTCGTCGGTGCGGGACAGCCGGGTCCGGGTGTCCCGCGATGACGAAGCGAGGATGATGCGTAATGCTGAATGTCGGAGCTCAGCAACACAACGACAACAATCTGCTAAAGCTACGGCCGGTTCCGATGCTAATGGCACGTCCTCGTAAATAGTTGTGAATCCTATTATATTTTCTCAGGGTAACGCGGCCCCGTAATGGCGAAAAGAATTAGGAGTGAATCGATGATGATCATCGTTTTGGTGAAGCAGGTGCCTGACACTTATGGAGAACGTAAACTCGATATGGCGACAGGGCTGCTCAACCGATCCATCGGAGATCGGGTGATCGACGAGATCAACGAACGCGCACTCGAAACCCCGCTTAGTTATAAGGACTCGCACAACGATGCCGAGATTATCGTTCTGTCGATGGGCCCTGCTACCGCTGCCGAGGCGCTGCGCAAGGCGCTGTCGATGGGAGCGGATGCAGCCGTCCACGTCGTGGATGACGCGCTCGTCGGCTCTGACCTTGGCCTGACTCCAGGGTTCTCGCCGTCGCTGTTGCGCGCACCGGCTACGACCTGCTGGTGGCCGGCAATGAGTCGACGGACGGTCGCGGCGGGGTCATCCCCGCGATGATCGCCGAGCGACTGACGATCCCGCACCTCAGCTCGATGACGACCATCAAAATCTCGGAGAAATCGGTGAGCGGCGAACGCAGAACTGAAGCAGCTGCAGCGACAGTCCACGCGGCGCTTCCCGCTATCGTGTCCGTCACCGAGAGTGCTCCGGAAGCGCGTTTTCCCAATTTCAAAGGCATCAGGACGGCCAAGCGCAAGCCCTTCACCACCCTGTCGATTAGCGAGCTGGATGTCGAGCTCACTTCGGGTGGTCGATCGGTAGTCACAATCACCACCGAGCGGCCTGCGCGGTCCGCCGGAACCAAAATTATCGACGACGGCAACGCTGCAGTGGAGCTCGCAGAGTTACTCGCCGCCGGCTGCCTGACCTGACGGAGAAGCCACAATGTCGAATATTCTTATTCTCATCGAAGTCTCCAACGCGGGCAAGCTCGCCAGTTCAGCTCCATCGCTCATCACCGCTGCTCGTAGGCTGGGCAACCCGATAGCCGTTGTTGCATCGAACAGGCCTGAGCTGCGGGGGCATCCACTGTCGTCTCTGGTGGTCGTGACGTCGGATCGAAGGAAAACTTTGCGCTGGTGGAGCAGCTTGCAGACGCGCTTGGCGCCGCCATCGGGGCGTCCCGCGCCGCGGTGGACGCCGGCTACGTGCCGCCGAGTTACCAGGTTGGGCAGACCGAAATGACGGTATCTCCCCAGCTTTACATCGCGCTCGGAATCTCGGGCGCCATCCAGCACCGCGCCGGCATGCAGACGGCGAAAACTATTGTTGCCATCAACAAGGATGCGGATGCTCCAATCTTCGATGTCGCCGACTTCGGGATTATCGGAGACGTATTCACCGTTGTGCCGCAGCTGGTGGCGGCAATTTTAGCGCGTCGCAAATAGCAGCCGAGACCGCCAATAGAAAAAGAGCGTCCGTGTCCAAGCGTGCAAAGCGCCGAACCGCGCTCCAGAAATTGCTTGACCCGTTTCACCTGGCTCGTTGTTGGCTTGCTGGTGCTGACTTTTGTCGGTGTTTTGATCGCTCACTGGGTGCGGGAGCTGCCGGCGGTGCAAGACTTTCCGACCAGTTATCCCGGCCAGTCCGAACTTCCGGATGGTGTCGCGGTCGACTTCCAGGCCTGGTTTGCGTGGCAGAACTTTCTCAACGTGTCCTTTCTGGTGCGCATCATCCGCACCGAGTGATTGGTGCGCACCAACCAGCGTCCGGCCGCCTTCTGGACGCGCAACAACTCCGGCCCGATCCGCACGCGCAACTCCCCGAAGAAGATCAGCCGCGACTGTGGTTGCACCTCAGCCTCGACGCGCTTTGGGTACTGAACGGCGTAGTCTTCTTCCTGCTCATTTTCTCCACTGCGCAATGGATGCGAATCGTCCCGACCAGCTGGGATGTCTTGCCGAACGCTATCTCGGCGGCCATCCAGTACACCTCCCTCAGGTGGCCAACCGAGAACGGCTGGGTCAACTACAACGGCCTGCAGCTGCTGAGGTATTTCATTACCGTGTTCATTGCCGCACCGCTGGCGGTGATCACCGGCATCCGGATGTCCGTAGCGTGGCCCCAGGGTGCGACGCGGCTGAACCGGTTGTATCCGGTCGAAGTTGCCCGTGCTGTGTACATTCCGCTGATGCTCTACTTCGTGTTGTTCATCATCGCCCACGTCACATTGGTGTTCGCCGCCGGGGCGCTGCGAAACCCCAACCACATGTATGGCGGTCGCGATGACGAGTCCTGGGTCGGGTTCTGGTTCCTTGCAGGCTCGCTGGTGCTTATAGTCCTGGCCTGGTTCGTCGCGCGTCCGATTATCCTGCGTCCGATCGCAGCCCTCTTAGGAAGGGTTTCACGCTAGCACTTTGAATATTCGCCCACCCGGATGATTACCAGCATGTCCTATGAATTACTAGCTCACCCAAGTATATTTGATGAGAGCGTCGACCACGGTGGTTGCGCGGGAAGTAGGGTTTCAGATGGTTCGCGAATCGACATACTTCGTCGGAGGTAAGCATGTCGCCGGCACTTCAGGGCAGTTCGGTGACGTCTTCGATCCGAGCACCGGAGCCGTGCAGGCGCGTGTGCCGCTGGCGACTACGGAAAAAGTGCAGGTGGTAATCGCGAACGCAGAAGAGGCGCAGCTCGCCTGGGGCGAGTGGAACCCGCAGCGTCGCGCACGCGTGCTACTGAAATTCCTCGAACTCGTGGCACGCGACATGGACTCCCTCGCGCGGACACTCGCGTCCGAGCACGGCAAGGCCATCGTCGACGCCAAGGGAGACATTCAACGAGGCGTGGAAGTCATCGGGTTTGCCGCCGGTGCTCCCCACCTGCTCAAAGGTGAATGCTCCAGTGGTGCCGGAACCGGCATCGATGTCTGTTCGATGCGTCAGCCGCTCGGCGTTGTTGCGGGGATCACCCCATTCAACTTTCCTGCCATGATCCCGCTCTGGAAGATGGGACCCGCGCTCGCTGCGGGCAACTCTTTCATCCTCAAACCGTCAGAGCGAGACCCTTCCGTCCTACTGTGCATCGCAGAACTCTTTCTCGAAGCCGGTCTTCCGGCCGGCGTGCTGAACGTCGTGAACGGTGACAAGGTTGCCGTCGACGCGCTACTAATGGATGACCGCGTCAAGGCCATCGGCCTTATCGGCTCCACCCCGATCGCGCAGTACATCTGCGAGACTGCTACCGCCAATGGCAAGCACGCCCAATGCTTTGGTGGGTCGAAAAACCACATGGTTGTAATGCCGGATGCCGACCTCGACCAAGTCGCCGGCGTCGTCGGCACCGGACACGGCTCAGCAGGGGAACGCTGCATGGCCATCTCTGTCTCCGTTCCGGTTGGCAAGGATACCGGCGATGCGCTGGCAGCAAAATTCGCCGAACGGGCGAAGTCTCTCAAAATCGGTCACTCGCACGACGAAACCGCTGACTACGGCCCGCTCATCACAATGGATGCCGTCGGCCGAGTCTCCGATGCCATTCAGATCGGAGTCGACGAGAGGGCCGAGTTGCTGGCCGACGGCCGCGGACACGTCGTCGACGGCTACGAGAACGGGTTTTATCTCGGCCCGATACTCTTCGACCACGTCGCTCCTGAGATACACATATACAAAGAGGAGGTCTTCGGTCCGGTGCTGATCATCGTGCGCGCGGACAACTACGAAGATGCGCTGCGATTTTCGTCCGAGCATATGTACGGCAACGGCGTCTCGATCTTCACCCGCGACGGCGATACCGCGCGGGACTTCTGCGCTCGGGTGAACACCGGGATGGTCGGGGTCAACGTGCCGATCCCTGTGCCGATCGCGCACCACACCTTCGGCGGCTGGAAGAAGTCCGGGTTCGGCGACCTCAACCAGCTTGGGCCTGACTCTTTCCGCTCCTACACCAAAACGAAAACCGTCACCTCTCGCTGGCCGTCCGGCATCAGGGAGGGCGCAAGCTTCGTCACTCCGGCGATGCATTGACCCATGTACGCACTGACTGAGGAACAAGACGCCATCGTCGATGCCGTCCGCGACTTCGCGACGGTCGCACTCGCCCCGCACGCTGTCGAGTGGGACCAGGCTAAGCACTTCCCCGTGGATGTCCTGCGCGAAGCCGGAAGGTTGGGACTCGGCGGTATCTACGCCAGCGAGAAACACGGCGGGGTCGGCCTCACCCGCAGTGATGCCGTACTGATCTTCGAGGAACTGGCAAAGGGTGACACCACCATTGCGGCGTACATCTCCATCCATAACATGGTGGTGTGGATGATCGACACCTTCGGCAGCGATCAGATCCGCGCACAGTGGGTTCCAGAACTTGCGACGATGGAGAAGCTCGGAAGCTACTGCCTGACCGAGCCGGAGGCCGGATCGGATGCCGCAGCGCTGTCGACTTCTGCGTTGCGCGACGGGGATCACTACCTGATAAACGGCACCAAGCAGTTCATTTCCGGCGCCGGAACATCGTCTGCGTATGTGGTGATGGCGCGCACCGGAGGTCATGGCGCGCAGGGGATCAGTGCCATCCTGGTTCCTTCAGATGTTGAAGGACTGTCATTCGGCGCCAACGAGAAAAAGATGGGCTGGAACGCGCAGCCGACTCGACAGGTAATCCTGGACAACGTGCGAGTTCCGGTCGATAACCTGCTTGGCGAGGAGGGCGCCGGCTTCACCATCGCGATGAAGGGACTCAATGGTGGCCGCATCAACATTGGAGCCTGCTCGCTCGGCGGTGCACAGTGGGCACTAGAGAAGACGATCGCCTACGTCACCCAGCGCAGCGCCTTCGGCAAGCCGCTGGCCGAACACCAGGCGCTGCTGTTCACCCTCGCTGATATGGAGACTGAACTTCAGGCGGCGCGGGCACTGCTTCATCGTGCGGCCTGGGCCCTGGATACCGGTGCGGATGACGCGATATCGTTGTGTGCTATGGCGAAGCGCTTCGCAACGGATGCAAGCTTCACGGCCGCGAACGCGGCGCTTCAGCTGCACGGCGGCTACGGCTACCTCGCCGACTACGGCATCGAGAAGGTGGTACGTGATCTGCGAGTTCATCAGATTCTCGAGGGAAGCAACGAGATTATGCGTCTGATCGTTGGGCGCGCGCTGCTGGACGACAGGCAATGAGCGCGACGGTTGAGACCGCCACAGAGATGCTCCTGGAGAAGCGAGACCGGCTCGGGCTTATCATCCTGAATCGCCCGAAAGTGCTGAGCGCCCTCAACGAGGCGCTCATGCACGAAGTGGTTGATGCGGCAACGGCGTTCGACCGGGGCGCACCGGCCTCGGCGCAACCATGCTCACCGGTTCGGAGCGCGCGTTCGCGGCCAGCGCAGACATCAAGGAGATGGCGGACAAAAGCTATCAGGATGTCTTCTTTAGCGGATTGTTCTCAGCTCGGGACGATTTTGCAGCCGTGCACACGCCGATGATCGCCGCCGTCTCCGGGTGTGCGCTCGGCGGAGGATGCGAGGTCGCGATGATGTGCGACTTCATCCTGGCCTCCGACACCGCGAAGTTCGGTCAGCCAGAAATCAACTCAGGCGCAATTCCAGGAATGGGCGAAACCCAGCGCCTGACGCGCGCTATCGGTAAGGCGAAGGCCATGGAGCTGATCCTCACCGGTCGAACCATGGACGCTGAAGACGGAGCGGTGCGGCTTAGTCGCCAAAATCGTTCCGGCAGCCGACCTGCTTGAGGATGCCGTCTCAACGGCAACCACTATTGCCGAAAAGTCACTGCCCGTCGTCTATGCCGCGAAGGAAGCGGTCAATGTCGCGTTCGAGTCAACACTTGCTGAGGATGTACGCTTCGAGCGGCGAGCCATCCACTCCACCTTCGCGCTGGAAGACCAGACGGAGGGCATGGTCGCCTTTATCGACAAGCGCGAGATGCAGTTCGTCAACCGCTGAGCTGCCTAGAGCGGATCTGGCGGTATCGGCGGATCGATGAAGTCGCCGGACTGGCGGCGAAACCGCGCGAGAATTCGCACCAGGCCGGTGAGGTCGTCCTCTGGCATTCCCGGATTGGTGAAGACATCGCTGTTCAGGCTGGCGGATGCCGTGGCCACCAGCTCGCGTCCGGCGGCCTCCAGTATCACGAGGGTCGCCCGGCCATCTGTCGGATGCGCTGCGCGGCGAACCAGACCGTCTTTCTCCAGGCGGTCAACCGTGTTTGTCACACTGGTTGGATGCACCTGCAGCCGCGCGCTGGCGCTCGTCATCGGCAGGGCACCGTCATGGGTGAAGCTAAGCAGCGTAAGCAGCTCGTATCGCGCGAAGGACAGCGCGTACTGCTTCAATGCCGACTCGACCCTAGCGAGCATGAGTTGCTGAGCTCGCATAATCGACGTTACGGCGGCCATGCCGTTTGCGGCATCCGTCCAGCCATGGTCTACCCACTGACGGCGGGCTTCGGCGATCGGGTCAACGGCGAGTGGGGTCGAAGGGGGCACCGAGTTCCTTTGGTCGATTAACGTGCACTTTCGTTGCATGACAAATTAGTTTATCGGATCGCCTAATAATTTGAGCTGCGATGCAGCAATATGGCATGAACATGGAGATTTTGGGCAAGGTCGCTTTTGTGACCGGAGGCGCTTCCGGGCTTGAACTAGCAACGTCACGTCTGCTTCACACCGAAGGCGCGAGTGTTGTGGTCGTTGACCGTGATCGGGACCGCGGGAAAGCCGTCGTTGCAGAGATGGGCGAGCGAGCTGCGTTCGTACAGGCGGATGTCACTGCTGAGGGTGATGTTACGCGTAACCTGGACGCGGCAGCCGAGCTCGGCGGACTCGACATCGTTGTGAACTGCGCTGGAGCTGTGACAGCGTCGTGGGTAGTTGGCAAGAAGGGGCCCGCATCCGCTCGCTGACTTCCGTCGAGTAATCGAGATCAATCTCATTGGTTCCTTCAATGTCATTCGCATCAGCGGAGCGCTGTGATGGAGTCTCCCGCGGAGAGGCAGGAACGTGGCGTTATCGTCAACACCTATCGGTTGCCGCGTTCGATGGTCAGATGGGGCAGGCTGCATATTCAGCTTCTAAAGCTGGGATAGCAGGGATTACCCTTCCGATTGCACGGGAGTTTGCTGAGCACAAGATTCGCGTCATGACGATAGCACCCAGACTCTTCCACACCCCGATGTTCGAGTCGTTGCTGGCGGGTGCAATCGCCGCGTTTGGATCGCAGACGTCGCATCCATCGTGCCTGGGCAAACCCGAGGAGCATGCAGCCCTCGTTGCGTACATCGTAGAGAACGCGATGCTCAACGGTGAGACGATCCGTCTCGACGGCGCGATCCGGATGGCGCCGCGTTGAGCGCGGAGTACGAGACGCTGAAGGTCACGCGCCGTGGTGGTGTGGTTTAGGTCGCACTAAATTGCCCCGCCGAGGTGAACGCCCTCAGTATCTCGCTGGCTCACTAACTGAAGGCTGTGGTAGCGGCAGCCGAATCCGACCCGGGGTGTCATGCCCTTGTGCTGCGCGGCAACGGTAAATTCTTCTGTGCCGGAGGGGACGTGAAGGGGATGGCCGCCTCCGTGCCGCGGTTGGCCTCGCGGTGCTTGTTCAGCCGAAGGTGAAGCGTCTCGGGCCCGATAACGTACGCGGTCGCGACGTCCTCGATCGGTTTGGACGTGCTGATCACTTCGCGGCACAGCTCGTCGTTGAACTCTTGGGTAAATTTTCTCCGCAATGTGGTCATGCTGATCTCTACTTTCAGTAACCCCCCATTTCAAGACGGCCCATTGTCCGAGATAACCGCGGCAGCTCACCCGTAAGAGCATCGGCTGTGCGTGGGCTGAGACATGCCCTGCGGAGCCTTTGACGACTGACAGCTCTCCACTACCG
Organism: Cryobacterium sp. Y62; assembly: GCF_002929785.1. Classification (NCBI taxonomy): domain Bacteria; kingdom Bacillati; phylum Actinomycetota; class Actinomycetes; order Micrococcales; family Microbacteriaceae; genus Cryobacterium; species Cryobacterium sp. Y62. The sequence continues at coordinate 56,111 of NZ_PJJK01000100.1, forward strand.
TCACTCGGGCCGATCGGGACACGATTTCCCTCAGCGACCATCATTTCAGCGTTCTTTCAGCGAACCTCGATTGTATGAATTTCATAATCTCAGTTACCTCCAACGAACCATCTACGATTACGAGGAGAGAACATGCCTTTCATCACCGTCCCCGGTCAGAACGATCCTGATGTAGAACTGCATTACGAAGATGTCGGCGCTGGGAATCCCGTCGTCCTGATTCATGGCTGGCCCCTAAGTAGCAGGTCTTGGGAAGGTCAAGTGCCTGCGCTGGTCGATGCCGGTTACCGGGTGATCACCTACGATCGTCGCGGGTTCGGCCAGTCGTCCCAGCCGTGGAATGGATACGACTATGACACGTTCGCTGCCGACCTGAAGGCCGTCGTCGACACCCTGGACCTACGGGACGTCACCCTGATCGGATTCTCGATGGGTGGCGGTGAGGTTGCCCGTTACGTGGGCACGTACGGTACCGAGCGCATCGCGAAGCTCGTCTTCGCCAGTGCCGTGCCGCCTTACCTGTGGAAATCGGATGACAATCCTGATGGAGGCGTAGACACCGGACTGGCTCAGTGGTTCCACGACGGGTTGACCGGTGACCGGCCGGCATTCCTACACGAATTTGTTCAGATGTTCTTCACCGCCGGCAAGCCGTCGCTGGTGAACAAGCCGAAGGTCAGCTCGGAGCAGATTGCTTACAACCTTGATATCGCCGAAATGGCGTCGCCGAAGGGCACGCTCGACAGTACGACCGCATTCGCCACGACGGATTTTCGTGTTGATCTGACGAAAATCACCGTGCCGACCCTGGTGATACACGGGGACTCCGACACCATCGTGCCGTTCGAGGTCAGTGGCAAGCGCACTCACGAGGCCATTTCCGGCAGCGAACTTGTGCTGATTGAAGACGCCCCTCACGGTCTCACCGTCTCACACAAAGACGAATGGAACCGGCACGTGCTCGCCTTCCTCGCGAAGTAGTGGAACCGAAAGGGCCCACCTTGGTCGTCGTCGACGAAACGTTGAATGTCAACGGAGGTATGGTCACCCTGTGACCCACACAAACCCATCCACGGTAAATCTCTACGAAGAGAGTAAACACATGAGTAAAGAAGTGAATATCGCGGCCCAGCAGAAGTTTGGTGACGCCGTGAACAGCGGGCAACTTGACCTTCTCGATGATCTTGTGGCCGTCGACGCGGTCGACAACGACCCGGCCCCTGGCCAAGGCCCAGGGCCGGCAGGCTACAAAGCATTCTTCGGTGAGATGATTGCTGCTTTTCCAGACCTGCACATCACCGTCGAGCGCCTCGTCGCAAACGATACCGACGTCGCATTCGCCTATACCCTCACCGGCACCCACCAAGGCCCCCTCATGGGCCACGCCGCTAGCGGAAAAGCGATGTCTGTTCGTGGCATGCAAATTAGCCGGTTTGAGAACGGCAAACTTGTCGAGCGGTGGGGTAGCAGCGACGAACAGGGCATGCTCGAACAACTTGGCTTGGCACCGTAACCTGTGTGACAACTGGCGTTTCCAAGCAGAAGGGGTACGGCCAAGGACGTTTATTTGACTAGGACTTATGACGCGAGACGGCATTGATCGCGCACTGGGCACGCAGGCAGGGCTGTACTGGTGTGCCTACTAGCGCGTCCGATCCTTCAACGCTTGCGCCGTAGGTGAGGGGGCTTGTGAATTCGCTGCTGCTACCAACGTCCACGCGTTTCGGTTCGCCGCACGTTTTGTTGGTCGCACAAGGACAAGCGGGCCTCGCAAGCTGGACGTGGTCGTCGTGCACCGATGCCCCGGCCTTGCGGGTCAGGCCGCGTTTCTTCGCGAACACGGACCAGAGCCGCT
>NZ_PJJK01000102.1:0-72101 GCF_002929785.1 Cryobacterium sp. Y62
GCCGACAAACCCACCAAGAATGACCGCCTCGAACTAGCCGCCTAAACTCCCACTGGTCTCATCCGCCTTGACAAGTTCCGACCGGCAATGTCCACAGGTGTCGTCACACACATTGACGCCCTGCCACGGATCGTAAAGTCCGGTATGCTCGCAGTCGCGCACCGAGGTGTCAATTCGACCCAGCAAAGCGTGTGAATTCGTCACGGACTCACACCTCGCCGCAGCAGCGTCACGCCAGGGTGCCGTCGACGAGCTTCACGATCATCGAGCAGTCTTTGCCGCCCTGACCCTGGTCGACCAGGCGCTGGAACAACTCAGCCACGTGCTTGCCGATCTCGAGCGGCGTGTCGGTGGCGACCGCGGCGGCGACCGCGAGGCCGATGTCCTTATTGGCGAGCTCGGCGGTGAAGGTCGGCGCGAAATCACGGTTCACGGCCGCCGACGGCACCACGCCCTCGATCGGATACCAGGTTCGCAGCGCCCAACTGTCGCCCGATGATACGGATGCGATATCCCAGAACACCTGCGGGTCCAGTCCCAGCCGCTCGGCCAACACCGCCCCCTCGGAAGTTGCGGCGAGGTTGATGAACAGCATGAGGTTGTTGCAGATCTTCGCCGCCTGACCGGTCGTTGCACCACCGGTCGGAATGATGTTCGCCGCCATTGGCTGGATGTAGGTGGTCGCGGCGGCGACCGCATCCGCTTCACCGCCGACCATGAAGGTCAGCGTGCCGGCCTCAGCACCGGTGATGCCGCCGGAAACAGGGGCGTCAACGAGGCGAAAACCCGCCGCTATCGCCGCGTCATGCAGAGCCTGGGACGATTCGATGTCGATCGTCGAGGACTCCACCAAGAGCGTTTTCAGGTCGGCGTTGGCGAACACTCCCGCTTCGCCGAAGTACACCGCGCGGGCGTGCGCGCCTTTGGGAAGCATGGTGAAGACGACCTCGGCACCTTCAACGGCGTCCTTGATGCTCGTCGCGCGGGTCACGCCAGCGGCGACTGCGGCATCGAGGGCCTCGGCGTTGAGGTCGAAGCCGCGCACACTGTGGCCCGCCTTTACCAGGTTCGCCGTCATGGGGCCACCCATGTGGCCGAGTCCAATCCATCCGATAACCGCCATGGCATAGCTCCTTCGCTCAGGTGACGGGCGTCGATGCCCGTCCTGTACACGATGGCACAACTTGGCGGGCTGCCCGGTCGCTGAGACGTGAATTTAGGGCCGACAAATTATAACCGATCCAAGTTTCACCTCTCGGCGAACGCCCTGAATGCTTCAGTGCACGTACTCCAGCAGGTCAGCCCCGACAGCGCGCATCCCGTCGAGCACCGCAAGACGGGCCATCAGCAGGGCGTCGTCGAACGCCATCGACACGGCGTAAGTCGCGCCGGCCCGAGGGCCACGGAGGATACCCACCTCGCTGCGTACCCCGGCGGTAGCCCCGGTCTTGTTGACCATCAGCAAACCATGGTCGCTCTCCCGGTGCGCCAGGGGATCCAACCCAAAGGCACTCGCCACGAGCGACAGGTCGGTGTTGAGCGACAGCCAGCCGATAACGCGCGCACTCGTCTCGGCGTCCACGATCTCGCCGCGGGCGAGCGCGGTGAACAGCCAGGTCAGTTCCTTGGCGCTGCCCACCGACAGCTGGGGTGCGTCATCCGGTCCGCGTTTGTCGCGTACCAGGTCGAGCAGTGCCGTGCGGCTGAGGCCGAGCTGCTCGGTGCGGGCGCGCACCGAGTGCAGCCCGACGGCTCGAATGAGCACATTCGTCGCGAGGTTGTCGCTCGTCGCCCCGACGAGGGCGGCAAGGTCGGCCACGCCCAATCGGGCCACCTGCAGGTGCTGCCAGACGCCGGAATCGCTCACGGCATCGACATTCGTTCGCTCGAGCATCGTGGCCATTCCGAACTCGGCGTCTTTCAGGCGCGCGGCCACCTCGATCAGCAGCAGCACCTTGCCGATACTTGCGGTCGGCATCGAGACGTGGTCGTCGACCGAGAACAAGACCCGCCCGGTCGCGAGGTCGGTCGCTCGGGCCGAGACCTGCACACCGTTCAAGGCGAGATCGCCCAGTGCAGCGAAGCCGCGAGCGAAGCTTTCTGGAGCCTCGGCACCACGGTGTTTACCACCGGGCGCTGCGGCGTGGCGGGAACGCACGAAGCCGCCTGAGGCGACGGCATCGCCCGCATTCTGGCCAGACCGATGCCCGCCGCCGTCGCTAGAACCAGAACCGCCCGCAGAACCACTGGAGAAGACCATCGTTGGCGCATTCCTCCCTCGGTGCTGCCGCTTACTACAAAACCGGACTGCGCCCAACTGAGTCCATCGGCTCAGCGCTAATCTGCTCAGCCAGCGCCAAACCGCTCAATGTCAGCCTCTGGTCGGACCAAGGCGCACGGCCAACCCTAACCCAGGCGGAGACGCACGGACTGGCCGAGGTCAAAAGCCCCGACACTAGGTCCTGACACGCCACCCGGGCCCCGGCGCGCCAACGCGACTCGCCCGCCACTGACAGTGCCGCTACCAGATCGTGACGCGCTTGTCGGGGGCAAGCCAGAGGGCATCCGCTTCGGAAACGTCGAACGCCGCGTAGAACGCTGGAATGTTGCTGACGATCTGGTTGCAGCGAAACTCGTTCGGCGAGTGCGGGTCGATGGCCAGCAAGCGGATGGCCTCAGCGTCGCGCAGCTTCATTTGCCAGGCCTGGGCCCACGAGAGGAAGAACCGTTCGGCACCGGTGAAGCCGTCGATAACCGGGCTTTCCTGGCCGTCGAGCGAGAGCAGGTAGGCCTTCCAAGCGATGGAGAGCCCGCCGAGGTCGCCGATGTTCTCGCCGATTGTGAGCGCGCCGTTCACTGTGTTGCCCGGGATAGCCAGCGGTTCGAGGCCCTCGAATTGTGCGATGAGCGCCGTCGTACGCAGCTCGAATGCGGCTTTGTCGTCGGCGGTCCACCAGTCGGTGAGCCGGCCGTCGCCGTCGTACTTGGAGCCCTGGTCGTCGAAGCCGTGGCCGATCTCGTGGCCGATGACCGCGCCGATCGCGCCGTAGTTGGCGGCCGGGTCGCGCGCGTCGTCGAAGAACGGATACTGCAAAATTGCCGCCGGAAAAACGATCTCGTTGAATCCGGGATTGTAGTAGGCGTTGATGGTCTGCGGGGTCATGAACCATTCGTCGCGGTCGAGCGGCTTGCCGATTTTGCCGAGCTCGCGCTGAAACTCGAACTCTCCGGCGGCTTTGACATTGCTGATCAGGTCGTCGGCGTTGATCTCAAGGCTTGAATAGTCGCGCCACTTCACCGGATAGCCGATCTTCGGCGTGAATTTGCTGAGCTTCTCGAGGGCTCGTGTGCGTGTCTCTTCGGTCATCCATTCGAGAGTGCTGATGCTGTTTTCGTAGGCCTGCACAAGATTGGCCACGAGCACGTCCATGCTGGCCTTGGCGCTTGGCTTGAAGTGGCGCTCCACGTAGATGCGGCCGACAGCCTCGCCGAGTGCGCCCTCCACGAGTGAGACGCCACGCTTCCAACGATCGCGCAACTGCGGGGTGCCGCTCAAGGTGCGACCATAAAAGTCGAAGTTCGCCTCGACAAATTCGCCGGACAAATACGCAGCACTCGAGCGGATGACCTGCCACCGCAGCCAGTCCTGCCATGATTCCAGGCGGTCGTCGGTGAGGGTGGCGGCGAGTCCGGCGATGTAGCTGGGCTCGCGCACGACGACCTCCTCGAGGGCGCCGGCCGGGGCGTCGAGGCCCGCAAGCCACAGGTCGACATCGACGCCGGCGGCTAGCGCGGAGACCTGGCCCCAGGTGCGCAGGTTGTAAGTCTTCTCACTGTCGCGAGTAGCGACCTTGTCCCAGTGGTGCGAGGCGAGTTCGGTCTCGAGGTCGAAAACACGCGCTGCGCGGGGGGCGGCGTCGGTGAAACCGGCGAGGGTGAGCATTCGCTCGAGAAATTCTTGGTACTTGGTGCGAATGTCTGCGAACTTTTCTTCACGGTAATAGGACTCGTCTGGCAAGCCGATGCCGCCCTGCGCGATGAAGACGAGGTAGCGTTCTGGGTTGCCTGGGTCGTTGTCGACGTAAAGGTGGAAGGCTCCGGCAACTCCGCCACGTTCAAGGCGGCCGAGAGTCGCGAGCAGTTCGGAGATGGTGGTGATAGCGTCGACCGCTGCAAGGTCTTCTTGCAATGGTGCCGCACCGAGCGCTTCGATGCGTTCCTCGTCGAGATAGCTCGTGTAGAGGTCGCCGAACTTGCGCTCGAGGCTGCCAGCCGGCGCGGTCTGCGCCTCGACGATGATCTCGCGCACGGCCTTCTCAGCGTCTTCGGCGAGCATCATGAAGGAGCCCCAACGGGCCTTGTCGGCGGGAATCTCGCTGCGCGCGATCCACTGGCCATTCACGTGCCGAAAGAGGTCGTCTTGCGGGCGCACCTCCGGGTCGAGTTCGCTTGTGTTGATTCCGGATGCAGTCGCCAGCTCAGTCATGGGTTCAGCTTATCTGGGGCCGGTGACTGGGAGCCGTGCAGGCGTGCCGCGGGCGCGGCCACGCCGCGTACTCATGTTCCGGGGTATACATGCCGCCGACACGATCGGTCTGCCACTAGCTTTCGGCATCATCGCAGTCGTTTACACGCCCATCACCCTGAGCCCGCTTACGGGCGGTTCCTGGAGACGGATGGAGCGACGGCCCCGTGCGACAGCCGCGATCGACGAGTCGGACACCCGTTGAACGACCCCAATGATCGCGGCAGGCGTCTTTCAACCCATGTGTTCCCACACGTAGGTTTCGAGCCACCACAAACACGAATCGAAATGCGAGACGCGTTGAGACTGGATACGGGATCGCTCGGCGCTGCCCGATCCGGTTGCCCTGCGGAAGGATTGTGCAGACCCACGGACAGTCACCGACGCCTGCGATAAATCACCGGACGAACCTGAGTTGGGTCTCAGAATTTCTCAGGTCGGAGTACTTCAATATCACTTACGAACAGGATCATGGCGTAGTCGTCGTAGTAATGCTCTTGAAAATAGGCGGTGATATTCACAGCTGTCGCTGTGTCGCACACCACCTCGATGCGGATGTTCCCATTCGCTTCCCAGCCTGCGTTGCGAGTACCACGGCTCCCCTTGCCGCGAGCGTCAGTGATGGTATACCCGTGGGCGTGAAGCCGATCGATATCCCGAACGAGAGTGCTCTCGAGAGCGGCTTCGGTGATGACGGTCAACAGCTTGCGTGTATGGCGGTGCATTGGGTTCAACCTTTCGCGAACGTGTGAGCCCACACGGCGAGTGCGTGGTAGAGCGGAATTCCGATCATGACGTTGAACGGGAATGTTATCCCGAGTGCACCGGCCAGGGACAGGGTGGGGTTGGCCTCGGGTACAGAGGTGCGCATGGCTGCCGGTACCGCAATGTAGGACGCACTAGCCGCCAGAGTCGCCAGAATGGTCGTTCCTCCGATGGAGAGGCCCAAAGACCACCCCAGCCACGTTCCCACCAACGCCGAAAAAAGCGGCATTGCGATTGCAAAGACCACCAGAAATGGGCCGTGTCGGCGCAGGCTTCCCATTTGTGTCGCCGTAATCAAGCCCATCTCCAGCAGAAAGAGAGCGAGAATTCCCTTGAAGAGATCCACGAACAGCGGTTCGATGGACGACAACCCGTCCGGGCCAGCTACCCAGCCGATGAACAGTCCGCCCAAGAGTAGCACGATGCCCTTTCCCAGAAACACTTCATGGGCGATCGATTTCCACGCCGTCTCGCGCGAGATGCCTCGCGCGAGAACAATTCCTACGAGGATAGCTGGCACTTCCAGCAGCACCAGAAGCAGCGGCATGTGTTCTTCGAACGAGATCTGCTGGCTGCCGAGGTAGGCGACGGCCACGGCGTAGGTGCCCACGCTCACGGAACCGTAATGGGCCGCGATAGATGCCGCATCCGCTCGCTTAAAACGGCCCAGATAACGCAGTACGGGGAATGCGAACAGGGTGAGGCCAAAGCCCATGACCACCACCGTGAGCATCTGTGGCAGCAGACTGGCGAAGGGCTGCCTGGCGAGTTCCACGCCGCCCTTGAGGCCAATGGCCAGCAACAGCACGATACTGACGAACTCGTAAATCGCCGCCGGAAGACGCAACTCTGAACGCAGGAGGCCGGCCACGGCGCCGAGCAGAAAGAAAAGAATGATGGGATCGATCACATTGTGGCTCTCTGATTTACTCTGCTCGAAGTTCGAAGAAGCGGCGCGACTCCATGGTGACCAACCCCGTCAATGCACGCTGACCAATACGTGCTAACACTAGCGCGTATTGTGGAGCGTGTATCGTCTATGCTGAGACGATGGCCGACTGGACCTTTCTTACTAATCACGCACACGTTCTGCTCTGCGTTTTCCAAGACCCCAGCATGCGATTGCGCGATATCGCAGTCGAAGTGGGCATCACCGAACGCGCCGCCCAGCGCATCATCGCCGAACTTGTCGCAGATGGCTATCTCACACGTCAACGCGACGGACGGCGCAACAGCTATCAGCTCTACCCAGACTTACCTCTTCGGCATCCTCTGGAACGCCACCACCACATTGGTGAGCTTCTCAGAGCGCTTGGATCCATAGACCGTGTCTAGCCGCCGAGGTCGAAACCGCCAGCCTTTACCGTGTGGCACTGTCTTCGAAAAGTCTGTGCCAGCAACTCCTGGTCAGCAGGACCGGTGAGTTGTGGTCTGCAGTGATTCAGGCAATTCTGACTCGATCTCCATCTACTCCGGTAAACGGGTCGCTCTGCTTACCCAGCATGGCAAGGAGCGCGTGGTCGGTCCTGTGTTGGAACGAGAACTTGGTTGCCGGGTCGAACACGTCGTGGGCTACGACACGGATCTACTCGGTACTTTCACCCGCGATATCCCCCGCGCCGGCACACAGCTTGAGGCGGCGCGCAAGAAAGCGCGCATGGGTATGGAAATGTCGACATTACCCCTGGGCCTTGCCAGCGAGGGATCGTTTGGTCAGGATCCGTTCATGGGGATGTTCCCCTGGAACGTTGAAATCCTTATCTGGCTCGACCGTGAGCGCGAGTTGGAGATCGTGGGCGTGGCGCAAGGCAAAGCAAATTTCGCCCACCTGCTGACAGCGGACTGGGGAACGGCCGAAACGTTCGCCCGCAAATCGAAGTTTCCCGAACACCACGTAGTCGTACGCCCGGAAAGTGAACACGACCCCCGCATCCGCAAGGGAATCGCCGCCTGGACGGAACTGGAAATCACCTTTGCGTGGGCGCTGGCGGAATCGAAAAACGGCCACGTTTTTCTCGAGACAGACGTGCGCGCCCATGCCAATCCAACGCGTATGGAAAACATCCGTCTCGCGGCCGAAGACCTCGCACAGAAACTGCGCTCCCTGTGTCCAGCCTGCGGCACCCCAGGTTTCTGGAGCGTAGAACGAGTGGCAGGACTACCTTGCAGCGACTGCTACGCGCCCACGAACGCAACCCGCGCTGAAACTCAGGGATGCCTCATCTGTCCTCATCGCTACACTCGCGAGTTCACCGACCGAAGCTACGCCGACCCGCGTTTTTGCGACACCTGCAACCCGTGATCTCCGGTGAGAACCACGATTCTGGTATCGTCTATTTGATGAATGCACGCTGCGTTCATGCGTCACGGGACGACCTCGGGCGCTGCGGTTTGCAGGGGGACGGCCTCCAATAAAGGCAGGCTCATGTCCACCAAGCACCCCGCGAATTCTCCTACCCCTACCCAGGTCCGCTCGAATGACGGCTGGCGGGTTCTGTTGAGCCGATCAACGACGGTGACCCTCGCGATCGCATGGCTGGTCTCGATCGGTGTGCTGACAGTCGGCCGTGATCTTGTCGCCCACCCGCCGAGTGTGGCAGTCGCGGTGGGCGTGTTTCTGATCGTCCTCGCAGCGATCATGGTCGCCGCGTTCGGAGTTGTCCACCAGGCTGAGGAGCTGGCCCACAAGCTGGGAGAACCATTCGGGACGCTGATTCTGACATTGACCGTCGTCATCATTGAAGTGGTCCTCATTTCCGCCGTCATGCTTGGGCCGTCGGGTTCGACGACGATCGCACGCGACTCGGTATTCGCCGTCATGATGATCATCATCAACGGGGTCATGGGTGTGTCCCTCCTCCTAGGCGGCATGAAGCACGGCCCGCAGCGCTACAACATGGAAGGCGCGTCGGTCTATGTTGCGATGATCGCCGTGTTGTCGCTGTGCACGCTCGTACTGCCAAACTTCACAGTGTCCACCTCCAACGGGAGTCTGGTGCCCGCGCAAGCCATCGCCGTCTCGGTGCTGGCGGCGGCACTCTACGGGTTCTTCATCTACCTGCAGACGGGGAAGAGCCGGGCGTTGTTCAAGCAGCCCAGCCACGCTCAGGCAATCTTTGGAAGCGTCACTACCGCCAATATTCCCGAACCCCGTTCCGACTCTCGTGCGACCGCTGTCGTCGGCGTCGGCGTCGGCAGAGGCGAGCTTGTTCGGCGGACGCTCCTGCTAGTCGGCACTGTCCTGCCGATCGTGCTGCTCTCCCACGACCTTGGGATCCTGGTCGACGCTGGTATCGCGGCCACGGGTGCCCCCGTCGCGTTGGGCGGGGTGATCATCGCGATCATCGTCTTCACACCGGAGGCGATAACCGCAGTTCGGGCGTCGCTGGCCAACGAGGGCCAACGCACCCTCAACCTCGGGCTCGGGGCGTTCGTGTCCACGGTCGGACTCACCATCCCGGCAGTACTGATCATCGGCCTAATGACAGGCCAAGAGGTCATTCTTGGGGAATCAAACGCAAACATGGTGCTCATCGCGGTGACACTGGCAACGAGCATCATCACCTACTTCTCGCCCCGCACCACTGCTCTCCACGGAGCTGTCCACCTAGTGCTGTTCGGCATGTTCACCGTTCTCCTCTTTGCCCCTTAGCTACACTTTGCTCAAGGGCGAACTAAACATGATGATAATTCCTGATTCGACCGGGTCTTGGTTGATGACGACTACGACCGATTCGTTGACGCGGGGTTTGAGAGCACAACTCGCGAAACCGAAGACGGTCGCAGTGTACTCATGGTCACGCGCGAGTCCGGCAGTCTGAGCGCCGCACTCGTGGGTGTCGTCGAGAACGCCGGTCGGGCCGGGTTTCGCGTCGTCGGCGTGCAGCAAGAAGATGTCGTGTCACTGAAGACCGTTACGCAGCGGGTCGGGCACAGCGATGGAGGGCTGCAGCTGATCGCGCAGGGTCGGCGGGGACCGGGAAACTTTCCGGCACCGCTATCGGGCGATGGCTGGGCGATGTACTCCTTTGCCAGCGCGTGTGAATGATTTCGTCAGAACTATGGCACCGCGCCCGCGGTCAACGATGATGACCTGTTGTTGGCAGCCGCCAACCACCTGTTTCGCGCTCGTGCGCTCGTGGATGCCGCGACCCAGGCTGGACTGGCGATCCTGGCTCGGTAGCGCGTGGTTTTAGCATTGGGCATCCGTTTCCTCCTTCTATCTTTGAGCGCGGATGGGCGCCGACATGACAGAGGCGACTGCCTACAGCGCTTTGAGCTCCTCGGTCACCTGGGCGACGGATTTCTTAGCGTCGCCGAAGAGCATCGTGGTGTTGGCGCCGAAGAACAGCGGGTTCTCGATGCCGGCGAAGCCAGAGCTCATTGAGCGCTTGAGCACTATCACCGCGCGAGATTGGTCGACGTTGAGTACGGGCATCCCGAAGATGGGCGAGTTCGGGTCGGTACGTGCGCCTGGGTTGGTGACGTCATTGGCGCCGATGACGATGGTGACGTCGGTGCGGGAGAACTCGTCGTTGATGTCGTCCATTTCGATCATCGCGTCGTACGAGACGTCGGCCTCGGCGAGGAGCACGTTCATGTGCCCCGGCATGCGCCCGGCCACCGGGTGGATCGCATACTTGACCTCGATGCCACGTGCCTCGAGCACCTTGGCCATGTCCTTTACCGCGTGCTGAGCCTGGGCAACGGCGAGTCCGTAGCCTGGCACGACGATGACCTGATTGGCGTAAGCGAGCTTGATGGCGGCATCCGCTGCCGAGGTGGACTTTGCGAGTTGGTCTCCGCTGCTCGTGGCCGCAACGCCCTTGGAACCGCCGCCGAAGCCGCCGGCCACGATAGAGAGAATGGACCGGTTCATTGCCTTCGCCATGAGGTTAGTGAGGATAGTACCCGAGGCCCCGACGAGCATGCCGGCGACGATCATCGCAATGTTGTTCAGCGCGAGCCCGGCCGCCGCCGCGGAGAGACCGGTGAGCGCGTTCAGCAGCGAGATAACGACCGGCATGTCGGCGCCGCCGATCGGGAGCACGGTCATGACCCCGAGGATGCCCGCCAAGATGAGAATTGCGCCGAACCAGACCGGGTCCGCGCCGGTGTTGGCCGAGCCGATACCGACGATGATGGCCGCGACGACGGAGCCCAGGAACAGGATCGCGTTCAGCGGCTGTTGCAGTCGGCCGACCGACAGCGGATGCCCGGGCAGAATCTGCTGCAATTTGAGGAAGGCGACGACGGAACCCCAAAACGATAGTGAACCGATGATGGCCGCGAAGAGGGAGGCGATCACGAGAGGGAGAACCGGTCCGGAGGCAACGCGCAGGCCGGTGAAGCCGTCGCTTTCAATGAACTCACCCCAGGCAATGAGCGCGACGGTTCCACCGCCAACACCGTTGAACAGGGCGACGAGCTGCGGCACCGCCGTCATCTTTACCTTCCGTGCAGGCGGGATACCGACGATCACGCCCACGACGAGAGCTGCGACGATCACCAACCAGCTGCTGGTGTCGCGGATGTGGATCAGGGTCGCGATGAAGGCGACGCCCATGCCAGCCGCAGCGATTTTGTTGCCGCGCACAGCGGACCGGGGCGCGGTCAGCCCGGAGAGCCCAATAATGAACATGGCGACGGCGACGATATAGAGGGCGTAGACGAGGATGTCCATGGTCAATTCTTCCCGTCAGTCGAAGCGACGGAGCGGGTTTTGAACATGGCGAGCATCCGGTCGGTCACGACGAAACCGCCGATGACGTTGACCGTGCCGAACACGATAGCCACGAACGAGATGATCTGCAGCGGGATGCTCGGGTTGTGTGCCGTGCCGAGCACGACCAGGGCGCCGAGCACAACGATGCCGTGAATGGCGTTGGTACCCGACATGAGCGGGGTGTGCAGCGTGTTCGGCACCTTGGAGATGACGGCGAAACCGATGAAGCCCGAGAGCACGAGGATGGCAATGTTCGCCAGGAAACCGGTGTAGTCCATGTCAGATCCTGTTCGAGACTGAGTCACGCGTCACGCAGGACAGCGCTACCACGTCGTCGGAATAGTCGGGGTCGAGTCGGCCGTCCCGCACGAGCAACTCGAGCAGGGCGGTGAGGTTCTTTGAGTAAAGCTCGCTCGCATGCTCGGGCATAGTCGAGGGCAGATTGAGTGGGGACGCAATGGTGACGCCGCCGACGACCACACTCTCGCCGGGAACAGTGAGCTCGCAGTTGCCGCCGGTCTCGCCCGCCATGTCGATGACGACACTGCCCGCCTTCATGCCATACACGGCCGCAGCGGTCACCAGTCGCGGCGCCGGCCGTCCCGGCACGAGAGCGGTCGTTATGACGACGTCGAACGTGGAGATCGCCGTCTCGAGCGCGGCCTGTTGCACGGCACGTTCGTCGTCGGTGAGTTCGCGGGCATAGCCGCCGTCACCGGCCGCGTCGATCCCTACCTCGAGCCACTGGGCGCCCACCGATCGCACCTGATCGGCGACCTCAGGACGCACGTCGTAGCCGGTTGCCCGACCGCCGAGCCGCTTGGCGGTCGCGAGCGCCTGCAGCCCGGCCACGCCGACGCCGAGCACGAGCACACTGGCCGGCTTGACGGTGCCCGCCGCCGTGGTGAGCATCGGGAAGAACCTGGTCGAGAGCGATGCAGCGAGGATGACCGACTTATAGCCGGCAACGTTCGCCTGCGACGACAAGGCGTCCATGACCTGAGCACGCGAGATGCGCGGGATCGCCTCGACCGCATAGCCGACGATGCCAGCGCTCTGCAGGGCAGCGATCTTATTCTCAGCGTTGCGCGGTGCCAGGAACCCGATCAAGGTCGCGCCCGCCCTGAGGCGGGCTATTTCCGAGTCGGTGGGTGGAGCGACTTTGAGCACGATGTCGGCGCGCCAGGCGTCACCGATGGTAGCCCCGGCTGCGAGATAGAGGTCGTCACCCATGAGGGCTTCAGCCCCCGCGCCGGATTCGACGACGACGTCGAGCCCCGCGGCGACCAGGGATGCGACAGCGCGCGGCACAAGGGCGACTCGCCGCTCGTCCTCCCCGCTCTCGCGGACGACGCCGATAGTGGGTGTCTCGGGCTGTGGTTGATTAACAGGCACGGTCGAGCCTTTCGAAGCGGATGTCCGCGCGCTCGTCACTGAGGCGGCAAACATCCTTGTGGGATAAACAGGGGCACCGAGGGCCGGAAATGAAGTTCCCGGCTAAGCGCACCCGAAGCGTTCACGGTCGGCAGAAGGTCCTGGGACGAACTTAGCGGGATGGGGCGGGGGATGGGCTCGATTCGGGGGCCTCGCTCATAAAAGAGTCGGAATTCTTAACAATTTCCCCGGCTGCCGGGGCTGACTTGAGGCGTTCTCGCAAATTGAGCAGTCAGTATCCGTTAGGCATTGTTGGCATTGTTGGAAGTGGCCGCGGGTGAGCGCTACGGTAACCGGCGTAGCGCGCACCGGTATTGGGCGCGGCCACACGGAGTTCGGAAGGCCGGCGCGCCCGCCGTAGAGTCGACACATCAACATTTTGCGGGCACAACCCATCGACCGGGACATTCTGCGGCTCGCCGTACCCGCGCTCGGCGCCCTCGTGGCTGAACCGCTGTTTCTGCTGGCCGATTCGGCGATGGTCGGGCACCTCGGCACCACGCCGCTGGCCGGCCTCGGCCTTGCGAGCGCAGTGCTGCAGACCATCATCGGCCTCATGGTTTTTCTGGCCTACAGTACGACCCCGGCCGTGGCCCGCTGGCTCGGCGCCGGCGACACGCGGAGGGCGGTCTCCGTCGGCATTGACGGACTCTGGCTCGCCCTCGGTCTCGGCCTGCTGCTCGCCGCCGGCGGCCTGCTCGCTACCCCGGTACTCGTGGGCGCGTTCGGCGCCGAAACGGCCGTAACAGCGGATGCCGCCAGCTACCTCGGTATCTCGATGTTCGGCCTGCCCGCCATGCTGCTGGTGTTCGCGGCGACCGGACTACTGCGCGGCCTGCAAGACACCCGCACCCCGCTTTACGTGGCCGGGATCGGTTTCGGCGCGAACATCGCACTGAACTACGTGTTCATCTATCTGCTCGGCTGGGGCATCGCCGGGTCGGCCGTAGGTACCGTCGTGGCCCAGTGGGGCATGGTCGCTGTTTACCTTGTCGTGGTCGCCAAATATGCCCGGCGCCACAGCGCCCCGCTCCGCCCACACCGGGCCGGGCTGCTGCTCGGTGCCCGGAGCGGTGGCTGGCTGTTTGTGCGCACGCTGAGCCTGCGCGCGGCCATGCTGCTCGCCGTGTTCGTGGCCGCCCAGCTCGGCTCCCCCGAACTCGCCGCCTTTCAGATCGCAATGACCCTGTTCGCCACCCTCGCCTTCGCCCTCGACGCCCTCGCGATTGCCGCACAGGCCCTCGTCGGTCGCGGGCTCGGAGCCGGAAACGTGGTGCAGGTTCGCGCCGTGCTGCGCCGCTGCCTGGAGTGGGGCGTGCTGGCCGGTCTCGTGCTCGCAGCATTAGTGATCGGCACAAGCGGGGTGCTCGGGCACGCGTTCACCAATGCCGACGCTGTCACCTCGCTGCTGCCGCTGACCCTGATCGTGCTCGGGGCATCCGTTCCCCTCGGGGCGGTCGTGTTCGTGCTCGACGGCGTGCTGATTGGCGCCGGCGACGCCCGCTATCTCGCCCTGACCGGGCTGATCAACCTCGCCGTGTTCGTGCCGCTGGCCGCGGCAGTGCTGGTCTGGGCTCCGGCGGGCTCGGTCGGCCTCGCGCTGCTCATGGCCGCGTTCGCGCTCGGCTACCTCGGTGCCCGCGCCGCGACGCTGTCGCTGCGGGCACGCAGCATGGCCTGGATAGTCATCGGGGCGCGCTGACTACGCGCCGCGAATGCGGGATCGGCCGCGCGCCGACATTTGTTGTCTGCAGGACGCTAGTCCGGATCGACCGGATGCTCGATGTACCGCGGGCTCTTCGGGTTCATGACCGAGTTGCGGCGACCATAGAAGTATTAGATGACCAAACCGATGATGAGCCAGATGCCGAAGTGCAGCCAGGTCTGCCAGTGCAGCTGCGTGATGAGGAAGACGGAGGACAGCACCCCGAACACGGGCACCCAGGCATCAAAGGCAGCTTGAAGGTGCGAGGAACATCGGGGCGGGTGCGTCGCAACGCAATCACGGCGCCGCAGACCACGACGAAGGCGACGAGAATTCCAATATTGGTGAGGTCGGCAATCAGCCGGCTCGGGAAGACCCGGCCAGCACGGCCGCGGCAAGGCCGGCGATCCAGGTGACGCGGGCGGGAGTTTCCTTTTTGTCGGTTCCGGAGAACTATTTGGGAAGCAGGCCGTCGCGGCTCATCGAGAACCAGGCCCGGCTGACGCCGAGAAGGAACGTCAGCATGACGGTGAGGATCGAGATAGCGGCGAAGGCCGAGAGCACGGTCGCGACGATCGGAAGCCCGACGGACTGGAATGCGACGGCACAGGCGGCGGTCGGGTCGAAGTCCTGCCAATTTTGCATGCCGGTGAGCATGAGAGTGGCGAGCACGTAGAGCACCAGGGCGATGGCGAACGAGAGCAAGATCGCCTTCGGCATGTGCTTCTTGCCATCTTTGGCCTCTTCGGCGGCAGTTCTCATGGCGTCATAGCCGAAGACGGCGAAGAAAACCGTGGCCGCGCCAGTGGAGACCGCGCCGAAACCGTTCGGCAAGAATGGAACGTAATTCTGGGTGTTGATGTAGAAGAACCCCAGCGCGATGATTGCAAGGATCAGTAACACCTTGAGCCCGACGGCGACGATCGCGATGTACTCGAGCAACAGATCTCAGCCGATGAACCAGCCGACGATCTCACCGAGGGCGACATAGCCGCAGGTGTACGCAGAGCCGGCGAGGAATCATTCCGGCGAACTCCGCGTAGCTGAGGGCGGCGGCGGCGCTCGCGAGTCCGGCGATAAGGACCGAGATGAGCACGGCTGGACCCGCGCGTTCGCCGTCCGGACCGCCATTTGCAACGAGTCCAACGAGGGTGGAAATGCCGATTCCAATGATGCCGCCGACGCCGATCGCGGTGAGCTGCCAGAGTCCGAGGCTCTTGAAGAAACCGTTCTTGGCAGCCCCGCTGCCAATATCGGTAATGGGTTTGCGCTCCATGATCGAGTAGGGATTGCGCTCGTTCATCAGGCCTTTATTGGCTTGGCTACAACTACGTTTGGCGCGCTTGCACCTATATTCGGGCGGTCCCCGTGCGCACGACCGAAACTTTAACCATTCCTAAGGGTGGTAGATGCGCGAGCCGGCGCCATGCAACTCGCTGGATGTGGGACCATTCGGGTTTCCCGGTGTAGAGGTCAGCGGATGCGGCGGTGCACCGACTGCGGCGCGAGATAGGCCTTCAGACCCTCCGGCCCGAACTCGGCACCGAGGCCAGAATCGTGCCGACCGGCGAATGGCGCAGCGTGATTGGAGGCAAAGAAGCCGAGGCCGACCGAGCCGGTGTCGAACCGACCGGCGAGCGCGAAGGCCAGATCTGGATTCTCGGAGAAGATCGTGCCACCCAGCCCGAACGAGGTGTTGTTGGCCAGCGCAACGCCCTCGTCGAGCGAGGAGTAGCGCAGGATCGTCAGCACCGGACCGAAGATCTCTTCTCTGGCGATGCGCATGCCCGGCGTCACGTCGGCGAAGACCGTGGGCTTCACGAAGAAGCCTTGATCAAAGCCGGATGCCACGTCGCCACCGGTCGTGGCGCGAGCGCCCTCGGCTAGGCCGCTGCGAATATACGCGCGCACGGTCTGCTCCTGCGCGCGCGTAGCTGACGGTCCGAACACGGTGTCCGGCTGCATCGGATCGCCCTGTTTGGCAGTCGCGATGGTGGCGGTGACCATGTCGACGAGTTCATCGTAGCGCTCAGCCGGGGCGAGAATGCGGGTCGAGATATAGCAGGTCTGGCCGGTGTTGCGCATGCAGCTGCGAATCAGAACGCGCGATAGAGCGTCGAGGTCGACGTCGGGCAGCACGAGCGCCGACGACTTGCCGCCGAGTTCGAGCGTGACCGGTCGAAGCAGCTGCCCGCAGGCGCCGGCGATCGTTCGGCCGACCGGGGTCGACCCGGTGAAGGCCACCTTGTCGATGCCGGGGTGCCTGACCAGCGCGTCGCCGAACGAACCCGGTCCGGTGACGAGGTTGACCACCCCGGCGGGGATGCCGGCGGCGCGGGCAGCATCGATGATGAGCCGGACCGAGAGCGGCGTCGGCGAGGCCGGCTTGATCACGACGGTGCAGCCGGCCATCAGGGCTGGCGCGAGCTTGGCGACGACCAGGTTGATCGGAAAGTTCCACGGCGCGATCAGCGCGCAGACCCCGATCGGGTCCTGGCGCACCACGGTTTCGCCCGACCCGTCAGGAAACGGCCGAACGTCCGGCGTTTCGAGCAGGCCGGCGAGCGAGGCGAAGTAGCGAAAGATCGAGGCGGCGTTGCCGGCGGCCCGGCTGGATTCCGCGACCGGCGACCCGTTCTCCCAGGTGTTGGTGTGCGAGATGGCCTCGGCCCGCTTCTCCACCTCGTCGGCCAACCGCAACAGAAAGCCGGCACGCACCGTGGGAGTCAGGTCCCGCCATCCACTGAATGCACGGCGGGCAGCACCGACGGCCCGGTCCAGGTCGGCGGCGGATGCCTGCGGCACCGACCCCCAGACCTCCTCCGTTGCCGGGTTGGTCACCGAGGTGCGGCCGGTTCCCGTCGCGGCCTGCCACTGCCCGTCGATGAACACATCGTTGGTGTGGCGGTAAGGCAGGTTCGCGGTCACGGGAATCGGCAGCAGGCTGGTCACGCGCCGCTGCCATCAAGCGCGGGCGCGTCGATGCCGGTGGTTAGGACATCCGTTTGCAGCAGGGCCTCGGCACGTTCGAGTTCGGCGAGCGCCATCTCGTGGGCTGCCGCGGTGATGAGCTCGGGAACGATGTCGGTGCGCAGACGCCGACAGTAGGCCGAGGGCTCCTGGCCGAACCAGCCGGAGGCGAGCGCGATGCCGGTGGTGGTGAAGCGCCACAGTCGATCGGCGTCGCGCACAAGGGAATCCTCGATCGAGTAGCTCTCGGGGCGGGTGTCGTGCCCGTCGATGATGTCGGTGACGCTGGTGACGAATTCGGGGGTGTAGCCGAGGGCTGGCAGCACCTCACGGGCGATCTCGCAACCCCTCACCTCGTGTTCGTAGCGGATATCGGCCTGGCGCCAGTTGGCGCCGAAACCCTCGGAGATGATCTTGGTCTCGTCGACCCTGGCCCAGCCGGTGTCGTGCAGCAGAATGGCCACTCGTACCACGAGTGCGTCGGCTTCTGGGTAGGCCTGGCAGAGCCGCTCGGCGAAGGCGAACGAGATGGGGATGTGGATGTCGTTGGAGCGCGAGCGCATCTCGAGGCGCACAGCTCGCCAGAGCGGGTTGAGGTCGAACGAGACGACGCCGGCCGCGATCGGTGAGGTGTCGACGAGTTCTTCGGTCTGCAGTGTCATGGGGTTACTTTCCGATCAGGACGGGCACGGCAGGGGCAGTTTCGACAGCGGATGCGGCGAGTTTCTTCAGTGGCAGCGACAGGTCGGCCGCGCGGTCGGCGGGCAGCTGCTGCCCGGAGTGCAGCATGGCGCGCACGGCGATGAAGTCGAGCGGGCGGTTCACACAGTCGGCGGCGATGAGCTGCCCAGCGCGGTAGTAGAGCACCGAGAACTTCTCGGTCTCGGGGTCGCCGCGCAGCACGATCTGGTCGTGTCCGCCGCTGAGGCCGGCGATCTGCAGTTTGAGGTCGGCCTGGTCGCTCCAGAACCATGGAACCGTGGAGTATTCAGCGGGCAGGCCGAGCAGCGTCGCGGCGGCGACCTTGGCCTGTTCGACCGCGTTCTGCACGCTTTCCAGTCGGAGTCGTTCGATGCCACCGGGCGTCGCCGAAGATTTCGGCGTGGGGTTGGGCAGGTTGGTGCAGTCCCCTGCGGCGACGGTGAGCCCGTCGGAGCAAAGGGCGCTCGCGTCGACGACGACGCCGTTGTCGACGGCGAGGCCGAGCTGATCGGCCAGTTCGGTGCGGGCGATCACGCCGACGCCGATCAGAACGACGTCGGCCGGGATCACATCGCCGCTGGCCAATTCAACCCCGGTGACCCGGTCGTGCTGCCCGAGAAAACGGCTGACCTGGGCGTTCAACACCACCCGGGTGCCTCGGCGCCGGTGCGCGGCCAGGTAGAACGCGCTCGTTGCCTCGGAGACCGCCCGCCCGACCAGTCGGGGCGCGGCCTCCAATACGGTCACGGTCTTGCCGACGACGCAGGCTCCGGCGGCCACTTCGAGTCCGATGAACCCACCGCCAACGACGACCACGTTTTGAGCCGTGTGCACTCTCCGTTCGAACAGGGCGGCATCCGTTATGCTGCGCAGGTAGCTGACTCCCTCTAGTTCGCTGCCCTCGAACGGGATCTGGCGCGGAACGGCACCGGTGGTGAGGGCGAGCCGGGCGAATTCGAACCGTCGGCCGGATTCGGCCGTCGCTTCCCCGCCGTCGGCATCGCGTTGTATCGAAACGATGCGCTCCCTGGTGACGAGTTCGATGTTGTGCTCGGTATAGAACTCGTGGGTGCGAAAGGTGAGCGAGTCGGCCGTGGCCTCGCCCTTGAGAAACGCCTTTGACAGCGGCGGCCGTTGGTACGGGGCGTGCGGCTCTTCGCCGACGAGCACGATCGGATCGGTGTCGCCGAGTTCACGCAGGCTGCAGGCGAGCTGTACGCCGGCCTGGCAGGCGCCAATGATGAGAGTCCCGGTTCGCATGGTCTACACCTGTGTTTCGGGAGTAGTGACGCGAATATCGGTGTCGCGCAGCTTGAGCTGGCAGGACAGCCGGGAGTTGGACTCGCGGTCGACGGCGGTGCCATCGAGCATGTCGTCCTCAAGGTCTTCCATGGGCGGAAAGACGCTGTCGGCGCAGACGAAGACGTGGCACGTGGCGCAGGAGAGGCTGCCGCCGCACTCGGCGACGATGCCGGGAACGCCGTTGCGCACGGCGGTCTCCATCACGGAATCGCCGGCGAATCCCGCGACGGCCGTTTCACTGCCGGCGGCAGAAATATAGGTTACAGAAGGCATTCAGATCTCCTTACAAAAACTGTCGACCACCGTCGACCACGAGGGTCTGACCGGTGATGTAGCGCGAGCCGGGGCCAGCCAGAAACAGGGCCGCCCCGACGATGTCGTCGGGCTCGCTGGCCCGTTTGATCGAGCCGCGGTCGACGCCGTAATCGGCGGCGCCCTCGATGAGGCCGTAGCTGGCCTCGGTGAGGGTGAAGCCGGGGGCGATCGCGTTCACGGTGACGTTGCGCTCCCCGAGTTCCTTGGCGAGCACCCGGGTGAGCGCGATCACGCCACCTTTCGAGGCCACGTAGTGCGCCCACTGGGCGGATCCGCTAAGCACGGTCGCACTCGACAGATTGATCACCGCGGCTCCGTCGGAGAGGTAGGAGGAACACGCGCGGGTGACCAGCCAGGGTCCCTTGAGATTGACGGCCATCACGCGGTCCCACTCGTCGACGTCGATCTCTTCGAACGGCGACCGGGTGACGGTGGCGTAGATCGCCGCGTTGTTGATGATGACGTCGATCTCGCCGTCGCTCGCGAAGGCTGAGGCATCCGCTGCGAGCTGGGTGACGGAGTCGAGCTGCGTCACGTTGGCCTGCAGGGCGAGGGCGGTGCCGCCGGCCGCCTCGAGGAGCGCCACGGTCTGCTGGGCGCCCTCCACGTTGGTGTCGGCGACAACCACCCGGTCACCCTGGGCCGCGAAGCTCACGGCAAAGGCACGGCCCAGCCCGCCGGCGGCGCCGGTGATCAGCACCGTTCGAACAGGTCTAAGAGCGGGCTGGTCCGTGCACGGATCAGGCATGGCTGCCTTCGAGAACGGGGCCGTCAAGCGCCTGCTCCAATTGAATGACAGCTTCGTGGGCCAGGCTGAGGTCGTGTGCGTGATCCGCGTCCGCATGATCAAGCACGATGGTGACCGTGCCGTTGTTGCCGTCGACGCGCAGCCACTGGCCGGTCACGATCTGCGACGATGCGGTGCCGGTTCCGGTGACGGCCGGCATGCCGTATTCCCGGCAGACGATGGCTGCGTGGCTCATCATGCCGCCGATGTCGGTGACCGTGGCGCGAATCTTGCCGAAGATCGGTCCCCACGACGGTGCCGTCACGGGGGCGACGAGAATGTCGCCCTCCTGCACCTCGGAGAGCTGGTCGGAGCTGCTGATCACGCGGGCCGGGCCTTCGGCCACGCCGCTCGAGGCCGCCATGCCACGGAATTCTCCTTCGGGGGCGTCGGAGTCGCCGAGCCAGTTCTTGATCTGGTCGCTCGTGATGCCCCAGAGCATGAGGGTGAACGGTTCGGTGATGACGGCCGGCGGGGTGTTGAGAGCCGGCTGCGGGCGTTGCTTCTGCAGCGCGTCGACGATGACGCGGCGACGCTCGACCTCCTCGGGCCAGTACGACGGGCCGATCGCCGGGGCGCCAACGGCCCAGCCGGTGACGTAGTCGAACAGGGCCTCGCGCACCTCGTCGCGGCGCAGAAAGAACATGCCGTCGGCATCGGGCCAGAAGCCCTGCTCCTGCAGCATCGCCGAGAGCTGGCGAGCCTTGCGCCAGAAGACGCCCATGGTCCAGTGCTCGATGTAGAAGTTGTGGTTCTCGACGTAGGGGTAGACCTGACGGGCCAGGCCGAGCTTGCCTTCGAAGGCGGCGAGCTGCTCGGGGCTGAGCAGCTCCGAGTATTCCTCGGTGATGCGGTCGCGTTCGGCGACGAGTTCGGCGACCGGGCGGTCGATGGTCTGGCCGGCCTGCAAGCGCCCGATGTAGTCGCTGATGTAACCTAGCGGCAGTTCGAGGTGGTCGAGCCAGTACTTGTCGTGGGCGTAGAAGCCGTTGCCGACGGTGAAGTTGAACCACGGGTCCTTGGCGTCGTTGAAGGCGGCGATCCACTCGGGGCCACCGGTGACGGCCGTGATGCCGGCCAGCGTCTGTTCCGGGTTGGCGGTGTTGCCGAACAGGCCGGTCAGGCCCAGTTCAATGGCGAGCTTGGCGAGCTTCTTGAGTTCGTCATCGGGTCGGAACAGCTCCATGTCGACGCCCTGCACCATCTTGGCGACGGCCTGGTCGGGGATACCGGGAAAGACCTCCTTGCAGAAGCTGAAGAAGTCAAGATAGGCGACGTAGCCGAGGTTGAGAAACTCGAAGTGGTACTGCCAGGCGCGGTAGGTCAGTGCGATCAACGCGTCGTACTGGACCAGCAGGTCGTTGTTCGGGCCGGTACCCTTGCCGTTCGTGACATCGTTGATGTTGACCTTGTCGGGCAGCGCGTCGAAATTCAGGGCGCCGAGCTCGTCGATCGTGCCGCGGATCTTGCCCTGCCACTGTTCGAGCAGCCCGTCCCAGTTCTGAAAATAGTGGCCGGCCCGCGCCATGAACTCTGGCACACGGGCGGCGATCTCCGACTCCGGTACGCCCACCGGTGACATGAAGACGTAGCCGTTGTGAATGCGAAATTCGATGCCGTTGGCCGGCGGAATGAGCAGGTGGCGGGTGTTGTACTGGCCGAGGCACGACACGGCGAATTCGAAACCGATCGTCTCGAACGGCTTGGTCACTGTGGGCCAGTGCTGGCTGTCGCAGAACCAGAACTTGGCCTCTTCGACCTCGCGGCGGTTCTGTTGAAATACCAGGTTGTAGGCGTACAGCTCTTTCCACCCCTCGGCGCCGTCGGCGGGAGCCTGGTCATAGGGGCTGGGAAATGACTTCTCTGTCATAAGAAAACCGTTCTCGAAGGTGGTGCGCGGGTGAGTGGTTGTTTTTCAAACGGATGTTGCGGGTCGGGTTTAATCCGTGGCTTTGCCGGCCTGAACCAGGAGTGATCGGGTGATGCTCTCGATTCCGTAGCCGGTGGTGCGGGCGGGGCCGGCAGCATCCGTTTTCGTGCGCGAAGAATGCACGGTCTCGGGGCGGGACTGCAGGAGCAGCAGGTTCTGCCCGTTGGGCAGGTCACGGTCAAGGGCCCACTCGATGTCCTGCGGGCAGGTGAAATGCTTCTCGGCCTTCTTGGCGATGGTCGCGATGGCAGTGATCTCGGTCCCGCTGATCGAGAGCACGGCGCGGCGCGCGGCCGAAACCTCCAGTTCGACCAAGCCGGTGTTGGCCGGGTCTGGCACGAGTTCGGCGTGCTTGTCGCCGATTACGCGTTTGACGACCATGAGCATGATCTTGTCGACGGTGACGTTGTCGGGGGTGACCAGGCCGGAGACAACGAGTTCGCCGAGGCCGTAGGAGGCCTCCATGACGATTTTGGAGCGGTCGCCGGTGGTGGGATCCATGGTGATGGCCACACCGGCGGCGCGGGCATTGACCATCTTCTGCACGGCAACGGCCATGGAGAGTCCCTCGTTGGGAATGTTGTTCTTGAGCCGGTAGGTGATCGCGCGGGAGGTGAACAAGGAGGCCCAGCAGCGACGGATGTACTCGGTGACGTCGTCGATACCGTTCAGCCATAGATAGGTGTCTTGCTGGCCGGCAAAGCTCGCGTCTGGCAGGTCCTCGGCAGTCGCGGAGGAGCGCACGGCCACCGGAACCGGTTCGCTGAACCGCGCCTGAAGGGCGTGGTAGGCGGCAACGAAGTCGGCGCGCACGGCAGCGGGCACCGGGCGGCTCTCGATCTCGTAGCGCAGCTGGGCCGAGACCCGGTCGACCTCGGCCACGTCGTCGGCGTCGAGGTGGGCCAGCATCGAGTGGATGTCCTGTTCGATCCCGGCGGCCGCGATGAACGCGTCGTAGGAGGCGGTGGTGATGGCGAATCCGGGGGGCACCGGCATGCCGGCCTGGGTGAGGGCGACGAGCGAGGCACACTTGCCGCCGAGCAGGTCGTGGCGGGGCGCATCCGCTCCGTCAAAGAACTGAATGTACGGTGCGGTAGTCATTTCGTTTCTCCCCAGGTAACGGGCACCGCGGTGGGCGCCCTGAACGACAGGTTGTCTCCGAACGCGATCTTTTCGGCGTCGATCAGGCGCAGCGTCGGTGCCGCCTTGAGGGTCTCTTCGACGACGATCTTGTCTTGCATCTTGGCGAGCATATTGCCGAGGCAGTAGTGAATGCCGAAGCCGAATGACAGGTGGTTGCGGGCGTTGACCCGGTTGATGTCGAAGGTTTCAGGCTGTTCAAAGGTGCCAGGGTCGCGGTTGGCCGACCCCATCAGCAAGAGGATGTTCGCCCCGGCCGGAATCTGCACTCCGCCGATCTCGGTGTCGACCAGGGCCTTGCGCCGCCACCCGACGATGCTCGGCGAGAAACGCAGGGTCTCGTCGATCGCGGCCGGGATGCGGCTCGGGTCATCCAGCAGCTTCTGCCACTCTGTCGGATGCGCGAGGAGCTCGCGAATGGTATTGGAGATGAGCGTCGTGGTGGTCTCGTGGCCGGCAAAGAGCAAGCTATAACATACCGAGGCGATCTCGTGGTCCGAGATGTCCGAACCAGTGGACTGCGCCTGCACGAGGTCGAAGACGAGGTTGTCGCCATTCAGGTCAGCGGTGAGCTGCTCGTGGGCGTTCGAGACCAGGCGCAGGCACTCGGTCCAGTAGTCGACGAGGTTGTGCGCGTGCGGAATCTGCTCGTCGTCGCTCAGGTCGCCCCAGGTCATCGCCGCGCGGGAATCGGACCACTTCTTGTAGGTCGAGACCATCTCCGGCCCCACTCCGAGCAGGCCGAGGATGGTGATCGTGGGGATATCTACCGCAACGTCCTTCAGAAAGTCGCCCCGTCCAGTAAGGTGGGCCAGCATTTGCTGCAACAGGCGCGCGGTGTTCTCGCGAATGGTCGGTTCGAGGGCCTTGTAGCGGCGGGGCGTGAATTCCTTCTGCACGATGGCGCGCATGCGGGTGTGCTCAGGGGGGATGCGGGCGCTGAGGCCGGAGTAGGCGGTGAAGCCGCCGTCGTTCATGATCTTCGTGGCAGCCGCGCCGCGGGCTCGCACCGGGGCCTGGGCGTTCTCGCTGCTGAAGAACTTCCAGTTGTCGAAGATGGCCTTCACGTCGTCGTAGCGGGAGACGACGAAATAGCCGATCTCTTCGTCAAACATGACCGGTTCGTTCTCGCGCAGGGCGGTATAAGAGGGGAACGGGTCGGTCATCGCGAAGGGGGCGAAGCCGTGAGCGTTGGCATCTGAAGTGCCGTGGGTAACGGGGCATTGGCCTGCTCGGGCGGAAGCCGCCGGGTGGGCGAGTGCTGGCTGAGCGGTCACGATTGCTCCTTGGTTTGCTTTTCTCAACTTTGAGGTCGACGAGATCTATCTAAGGCACGACGGCAGCTTCAAACGCCGCAGTGTCCCACTGGGTGGAAGTGGCTTCACGGATGCGTGAGTTGCGTCACGCTGGCCGGCGGGCGCAGGGTGGCGGTTGGCAGGTGCGCAATTCCGGCCTCAATTCGCTGCGCAGTGCCCTGCAGCACCGGGAGGTAGCGCTCTAGCTGGTGGGCGCGCGAGGTCGGCAGCACGATTCCGAGTGCACCGAAAATCTGACCGGGCGGCTGAAATACCGGCACAGCCAGCGAACACGATCCCTGCCGCACCTCTTCGGAAGCGAGAGCGAAGCCGAGCTCGTGAATCTTGGCCAGCTCCCGGCACAGCTCGGCCGGATCGGTCTTCGTCAGCGGAGTGCGGCGCACGAGTTCGCCATCGAGTACCGCGTTTTGCACCCATTCCTCCTCGAAGGCGAGAATGGCGCGACCAACGGCGGTAGCGTGCAGCGGAAGGCGACCGCCGACCCGACTGGCCTGCGGCACACGCCGACTGCCATAAACGCGGTCAATATAGAGCACCTCGGCGCCATCACGAATGGCGAGGTGTACGGTCTCCTGGGTGAGTCCGAACAGGTCTTGCAGGTAGGGCCGGGCCACATCGCGCAGCTTGCGACCGGCGTGCTGGCCGAGTTCCCACAGGCGCAATCCTATTTGGTAGCGGCCCTGGGCGTCCCGCTGCACGGCGCCCCAAGTCTCGAGTTCGCCGAGCAGCCGGTGCGCGGTGCTCTGCGGCAGCCCGCTTTCGCGACTGATTTCCGACAGCGAACGAGCGGATGCGCTGTGTTCGAATGCCGCCAGGAGGCTCAGCACACGGCTGGTCACCGACTGCCCGGGAGCTGATGTATGACCGGCCACGGGCGCCTCGTTTCACTGTTGTACTCGCCCTCAAACGGCTAGCAAGCTCACTCTAGTCAGCTGCGGTGCACGGGCGCGAGGACCGAGGGTCCCCGCCCGCACCTGTTTCCTGCCCGCGCCTCTGGTGCTGACGCGACAGAAAACTGCTCCCGCCAAAGGCGGGCCGCGAGCGTCAGCAACAATCTGCAGCGCGAAGCGCGGCGCGCGGGCCGGAACCGCCAGTCGCGTCTACCCCTGCGGGTAGACGAGGGCGTTCTGGCGCACCCCGAGCTTCACCCGCGCGCCGCGCTGCGGCAGGTCGGGTGCGGCGACGCGAGCGCGCACCTCAGTCTTCGCTGCGTCGGCGAGGGCGAAGGTGACCAGGGCGTCGTGGCCGGCGTAGGCGATGGCCGTGGCGACGGCATCCGTTCCGTGCTCGGTGGTTGGCTCCGCGAGGGTCAGCCATTCCGGACGAAGCAGCACGAGCACCGGCGTTCCGTCAACGGGAGCGGATGCCCTCCCCGCAGACAGCGCACCCGTCCAGTCCGCCGGGAGTGAGCCTAGGGCACACTCGACGCGGCCACCGCGCCAGACCCCGTCGAGCTCGACGGTGTCGCCGACGAAGCCGGCGACCCACGAGTTGACCGGGCGTTCGTAGACATCCGCTGGCGTGCCGAATTGCAAAATCTCACCGCCGCGCATCACGGCGACGAAGTCGGCGAGGGAGAGAGCTTCTTCCTGGTCGTGGGTCACGAGCAAGCTCGTGTTGTGCTGGTCGCGCAGCAGCGCAGCTACGTCGGTGCGCAGGGCCGAACGCAGCAGGGGGTCGAGGGCGGCGAACGGTTCATCGAGCAGCATGAGGTCGGGCCGCGGAGCGAGTGCGCGGGCCAGCGAGACCCGTTGAGCCTGGCCGCCGGAGAGTTGCGACGGGGCGCGATCGACGAGTTCGGACAGGCCGACCAGGGTGGCGAGCTCCGCTATGCGGCTCGCGCGGCTGTTTTGGTTACTCCGGTCGGGGCTGATCGGCGCGGGCGCCAACGGGCTCGCATGCGCACTCACCCGCACGGGGGTGCGTCGTGCTGCTCGCCCACTTCGGGTGAGGCCGGACAGCAGGCCCGCAACTCCCCCAGAAGCCTCGCCGGGCTCGCAGTA
This sequence comes from Cryobacterium sp. Y62, assembly GCF_002929785.1. Lineage (NCBI taxonomy): Bacteria > Bacillati > Actinomycetota > Actinomycetes > Micrococcales > Microbacteriaceae > Cryobacterium > Cryobacterium sp. Y62. Next base: position 26,620 of record NZ_PJJK01000102.1, read on the forward strand.
CAGATCGTCGCTCTGCTTCGTGCGCGGCAGGCCGAAGCCGATGTTCTCTCCGACCGTGAGGTGCGGAAACAGCGAGGCATCTTGCGGAACCCAGCCCATTCCGCGTTTCTCCGGCGCCCGCTGCACACCGGGGCCAGTGACGAGGCGTCCACCAACCGTGATGGTGCCGGAGGTGACCGGCAACAAACCCGCGACGGCGCGCAGAAGCGTGGTCTTGCCGCATCCGCTTGGGCCGAGAACCGCCACCAGCGAGCCGCGCGGAATGCGCAAGCTGATGTCGTCGAGGACCCGCGTTTCACCGTACGCGACTCGAAGCGCCTCGATTGCTACCCAGCCCACTAGTTCTCCCTTGCTGTGCCGCGTATGCCGGAGAGCAGCACCGCGGGCACCATCGCCACGAGCACGAGCGCCGCAGCGTACGGCGCCGCTGCGCCGAACTCGAACAGGGCCGTACGACTCCACAACTCGGTCGCGAGCGTGGACACGCCCGTCGGCCGCAGCAGCAGCGTCGCTGGTAATTCTTTCATGGCCGAGATGGCCACGAGCAGTGCACCGATCGCGATGCCGGGCAGGGCGAGACGCGCGGTGACCCGCCACCAGGCCTGAAGCGGTGACAAACCGAGCATGCGGGAGACGTCGCCGAGGCTCGTCGGTACCGCAGCGATGCCGCTGCGCACGCTGCCGATCGCCCGCGGCATGAACAGAACGACGTAGGCAAAGACCAGCACGACGGATGTTTGGTAGAACATCGGCACCGCGGCGAGCGCGAAGAATACGAGCGCGAGGCCCACGACGATGCCGGGCAGGGCGTGGCCGAGAAACCCGACGGCCTCGATCACGGCGACTAAGCGACCAGAGTAGCGGGCAGCGAGGGCGGCGATCGGCAGCGCCACGAGCACGGCAACCACGGCGGCGGCGAGGGCGAGTCCGAGGGTCGCGCCGATCGCTTCGAACAGCCGAGGCACGTCGATGGCGCGCAGGGTTTCGGCCTCGAGCAGGCGGCTGAGTAGTCCGACTACCGGAACCACGACCCCGGCGACCGGCGCCGCGAGCAGCACTGAGATATAGACGGGCCAGGTACGGCCGGGCGCGCGGGCCGGCATGGTGCTGCGACCGGGAACGTTGGGGACCTGACGGCGACTGCGGCGTTCGCCGGCAACGACCACGAGCGCGAGCACGACGAGCACGAGGGCGAGCAGGGCAGCCTGGTTGCGGTCGAAGCTCGCACCGTAGGCGGCGTTGATTCCCCAGGTGAGCGTCTGAAAACGCAGCATCGAGACCAGCCCGAAATCGCTCAGCGAGTAGAGGCAGACCAGCAGCGCGCCGGCGATCGCGGCCGGGCGAATCTGCGGCCAGGTGGCAGCCGCAAAGGCCCGCAGCGGGCCGCGACCGAGGGTGCGGGCCACTGATTCCAGATCAGCGGATGCCCCGCGCAGCGCCGCCGCAACCGGCAGCGTCACATAGGGAGTGCAGACCATGGTCATGACGAACCAACTGGCCCAGAATCCGTTGATGTTCGGAAACCAGACCAGCCAACCGTAGGCGGCCAGGTAGCTCGGAACCGCGAGCGGCAGCGCCGAGACCAGCAGCAACGTGCGCTGAAACGGCAGGCGGATGCGGGTGAGAATCCAGGCGCAGATCGTGCCGAGCACGAGACAAGTCAGGGTAACGGCGGCGGCGAGCAGCACCGTGTTGACCGTGAGTTGCAGCACCCGGGGGCGCACCAGGGTCGCGAGCAGTTCGGCCAGGCCCGCCTCGGTCGTGCGCACGACGAGGTAGACCAGGGGAATGGCGGCGGTTGCGGCGCAGAGCGCGGCTATCAGCACGAGCCAGGGCGGGGCGCCGAAGCGGTAACGGGCTGGCGCGCGAGGTGCGGCCGTTTCCGGCGGCGGGATCAGTAGTTCGGTCACGCGCGCGACCCGGGCGATCGGGCGGCTCGCGGAGCGACCAACGGATTGGTCGGGCGCAGCTCTCCGCAGCGGGTAGCGCTCCGAGACCGAACGGGCGCCGGGGCATCCGCTTCGGTAAAGGGTATGGCGCGGCTGCCGACTTGAGCCCGCAACCGCGCCTTCACTGCTTCAATGTTAGATCAGGCCGTGCTTGCCGAGCAGTGCCTGAGTGTCCGCGAGGGTGTCGAGGTCGGCCAGGTCGAGGTCGGGGTTGACCAGCGAGTCGAGCTCTGGCAGTCCGGCCGGGGCGTCGATTCCAGCCACAAGCGGGTACTCGTAGGTCTCGTCGACGAAGTACTGCTGCGCCTCGGCGCCGACCAGATAAGCGATGAACTCGAGGGCGTCGGCGTCTTCGGCGGCGCCGCTGAGCAGGCCAGCACCGGTCACGTTGACGATGGAGCCGGCGTCACCGGCATCGGGATAGGAGAGCTGGGCGCGCATGTTCGCCTCGCCGGTTTCGGCAGCCTGGGCGAACCAGTAGTAGTGGTTAATGAGTCCGGCCCGGATGACCCCTTCATTGACGGCGGCCAGAATGGCCCGGTTGTTGTCGAAGATGACCGGGCTGTTCGCGGCAACCGCGGCTACCCACTCGTCGGCGGCCTCTTCGCCGTTCAGCACCCGGTAGGCGGTGACGAAGGCCTGGAAGCTTGCGTTCGTCGGCGCGATGCCAAACTTTCCTGACCAGGACGGGTCGGTGAAGGCATCAACGGATGTTGGCACGTCGGCCGCGCTCATCGCCTCGCTGTCGTAGGTGATCACGCGAGCCCGGCCGGTGACGCCGACCCAGCGGTCGTCGGTCGAGGTGAATCCAGCCGAGACCGCGTCCGTCGTCTCAGCCGGAAGCGTGGCAAACAGGTCGGCGTTAGCGAGGGCGCCCAGCGCCCCGGCGTCCTGCGCGAGGAAGACCTGGGCGGGCGTGGCGTTGCCCTCCTCAAGCAGCAGCGCGCCGAGCTCGGCGGTGTTGCCGTAACGCACCTCGACACTGATGCCGCTCGTCTCTTCGAACTGGTCAATCAGCGGCTGGATGAGCGCTTCGTCCCGCCCCGAATAGAGAGTGAAGGCGTTATCGCTGGTTTCGGTGCCGGTCACTGCCGGCTCAGCGGCCTGCGTGCAACCAGAGAGGGCAAAAACGGTGGCGCCGGCAACGAGGGCGGCGACAGAAAGAGGGATGCGCATGAAACTCCAAAGACGTGGCGAACGATTGCTAAGGTAAGGCTACGCTAACACGCTGACTGGGGCGAATCATGTGCGTTAGCCCAACAGTCGCAAGCCGCACCAGCTGATCCGCCGAATATTAGGCAAACGGCGTGCGGGGGAATAGCCCTCGCCAGCAGTCCGTTATTTTCCATGAACCGCGAACTCGCGGCCCGTCTTGCCCGAATCAGAGGAATGACTATTTTGGATCTCAGCAACCGACACGGCATCATCACCGGAGCAGGGCAAGGAATAGGGCGGGCTCTAGCCGTAGAATTTGGATCTCGGGGCGCACAGCTGCTTCTCGTGGGCCGTAAGGACTCAACGCTCACTGCGACGGCGCGGCTGGTCGAAGCGGCAGGCGGCACTGCACAAATCCTGACCCAGGACCTCACCCGTCCCGGCAGCGTTGACCGAGTAGCCGAAGCCGTCGAGCCGTGGCCCACCGTCGACCTCCTGGTGAACAACGCGGGTAATGTGCGTGCCGGCAGGCTGGAACTGACCAGCGAAGCGGACATTCGATCGATGATCGACCTCAATCTCGTCGCCCCCGTGCTGCTCACCAGGGCACTGCTGCCGCGACTTCGGGCCGGCGGTGACCGAGACAGCATTGTCCTGAACATTTCCAGCGGAATCGCCCTCGTCGGCATGCCCTTCTATTCTGTCTATGCCGCCACCAAGGCCGGCCTTGCTCGTTTCGGAGAATCCCTGCGGCGCGAACTGACCGGAACGGGCGTGCACGTGGCGACCGTCTACCCGGGTGCGACGGATACGGCCATGATGTCATCTCAGAACGCCGGCGCCGATTTAGGCTGGGAACGTCGATCCCTCGACGACGTGATCACCGATCTACTGGCCGGTCTCGAGGCTGACGACCACGAAATCAACACGGCCCCGAAAGGACGCCGAGAAATGCAATTACTGAACATCTCCGACCCCATGGCCGTCGACGCCGCGATGGCCCCCGGACTGGCGAATCTGGAATCTGCAGTCAGAGACCACCGCAGCATCTAGGCCGGTCATTCGGGCGGTTTTCGTTGTACCGTTGACGAATCTGCCCGTCTCGAATCGAAGCGCGCCACCCCTACAGGAACCGTCTGCCCATTGTGAACACCCCCGCGAAGTCCACTGCCGATACCTTTGTCACCGTCGGTCGTGCGACCGCACGGGCGGGCTTGATCGGCTGGCGCAACGCCGTGTTCGCCGCGTTCTTCGTTTCCGGACTTGGCCTGGCCAGCTGGATGTCGCGGGTTCCCACCGTGCGCGACGGTCTGGGGCTCGACACCGCGCAGGTCGGCATCCTCATCTTCGGGCTCTCCGCCGGTTCGGTTGTCGGACTGCTGATCGCGGCTGGCCTGCTCGCCCGCTTCGGCGCACGCCGCGCCATGTTGGTCAGCATCTCACTGTCGGCGACCGGACTCGTGTTCATGGGCGTCGGCGTCAGCCTCACGCCCTCGGCGCCGTTTGTGTTCGCGGCCCTCGCCGTGTTCGGCGTGGGCATGGGATCCCTCGACGTCATGATGAACGTCGAGGGCGCAGCCGCCGAACGAGCCATCGGCCGCACGCTCATGCCAATCATGCACGCCTGCTTCAGCCTCGGCACGGTAGTCGGCGCGCTCGGCGGCGCCGCGGCATCCGCTTTAGAGATCGCAGTGTTCTGGCATCTACTGGTCATGGCGGCGCTCGCTCTGGGCACCATTTTCGTGGCCGTGCGATTCCTTCCGGCCGCCATCGAAATCGATACTAAAGCGGATGCCCCGCGCGTCCCTTGGCGCGAGCGCCTGCGCGACAGCCTCGCCGTTTGGCGCGACCGTAAACTGCTGCTGATCGGCCTGATTGTGCTCGGTATGACCTTCGCCGAGGGCTCGGCGAACGACTGGCTCGCCCTCGCCTCGGTCGATGGACATGGCCTCAGCAACACCGACGGCGCCATCGTGTTCGGGGTGTTCGTGGCCGCGATGACCGTGGGGCGCGTGATTGGCGGACCCCTGCTCGACCGGTTCGGCCGGGTGCTGGTGCTGCGGGCGTGCGCTGCAATCGGCATCGCGGGGCTCGTACTGTTTATCCTCGCGCCGAACACTCCGTTGGTTTACGTCGGCACCATTCTTTGGGGCATCGGCGCCTCGCTTGGGTTTCCGGTGGGCATGTCGGCGGCCGCCGACGACACCAAGAACGCTGCGGCGCGGGTGAGCGCCGTCGCGATCATCGGCTATGGCGCATTTCTCGTCGGACCGCCCGTGCTCGGACTGCTCGGCGAGGCCGGGGGCATTCTCAACGCGCTGTACCTGGTTTTAATGCTGATGGTCTTGGCCGGGCTGGCCGCCCCGGCGGCGCGGCCGGCGGTATCCGCTCGTCGCTAGCGCGAAAAGGGCCCTGCGACCGCAGGGCCCCGACATCGAGCTATCGGCTGATGACAACCTTGAGCGCGTTGGTTTCGGCGGCGCGACCGAAGGTGTCGTACGCCTCCAGCATCTGATCGAAGCTGAAGTGGTGGGTGGCGAACTTCTCGGCGGGCAGCTTGCCCTGGGCGACGAGCTTCAGCAGCATCGGGGTCGTGTTGGTGTTGACCAGCCCCATGCTGATGTTGATGTTCTTGATCCAGAGCTCTTCGAGGTGGAGCTCGACCGGCTTGCCGTGCACTCCAACGTTGGCGACGTGGCCGCCGGGGCGAACGATATCGGTCGCCATGGCGAAGGTCTGCGGAATTCCGACGGCCTCAATGGCCACATCGACTCCGGCGCCATCGGTGAGCGCGAGAATTTGTGCCTTCCAGTCGGCGGCGGACGACACGACCGCGTTGGTCGCACCGAATTCCCTGGCCCGCTCGAGGCGGTTCACGTCGAGGTCTATCGCGATAATGGTTGCGGCTCCGTAGAGTCCGGCGGTGGCCATGGCCGACAAGCCAACCGGCCCGGCGCCGATCACGGCGACAACGTCGCCCGGCTTGATCTGTCCGTTCTGCACGCCGATTTCGAAACCGGTCGGCAAGATGTCAGACAGCATGACGGCCTGATCTTCGGTGACGCCCTCCGGCACCTTGTAGAGCGAGTTCTCGGCATAAGGAACGCGCACGAATTCGGCCTGGGTGCCGTCGATCAGGTGGCCGAAGATCCAGCCGATGCCACTCGTTCCCTCGTCACCGAGGCAGTGCGAGTACAGGCCGGTCTTACAGTTGGCGCAGTGTCCACAGGACTTCACGCAGGAAATGATGACCCGGTCGCCGACGGCCAGGGTGCTCACGGATGAGCCGATTTCGGTGATGGTGCCAACACCTTCGTGGCCGAGAATTCGACCCTTCGTGACGGCGGGCACATCACCCTTGAGAATATGCAGATCAGAACCGCAAATAGTGGTCGTGTCTACCTGAACGATCACGTCGGTGGGCTGAGTAATCTGTGGATTTGGAACGTCTGTCCAGGACATGTTGCCCGGGCCGTTATATACGAGTGCCTTCAAGGACTCTCTCCTTTAGATTGAATCGCGAGCTTCTAACACCCAGGAGATTTCGCCCCCGTCTGGGCTCGTTAATTCCAGTTTGCGCTCACAATCTGGGAGTTGGAGGCATGCCGGCTGTGCGCCACTTATCGGTTAAGCTCGATCGGTGCGCCTTGTAATTGCGAAATGCTCCGTTGACTATGCCGGGCGTCTCAGCGCGCACCTGCCGCTGGCCAACCGTCTGCTGATGATCAAATCCGATGGCAGCGTGCTCGTGCACTCCGACGGCGGCTCCTACAAACCGCTGAATTGGATGAGCCCGCCCTGCTCCATCACCATCTCCGATCCTGACAGCGATCAAGCGGATGCCGGCATCACCGCTCTCTGGACGGTCACTCACCTGAAAACCCTGGATCGACTCGTGGTGAGCATCTTCGAGGTTTTCAACGACTCGGCGCACGAGCTCGGCTTCGACCCCGGCCTGATCAAGGACGGCGCGGAGTCGCACCTGCAGAAGCTGTTGGCCGAGCACATTCACCTGCTCGGCGAGGGTTTCACCTTCGTGCGCCGCGAGTACATGACCGCCATCGGGCCGGTCGATATCCTCGCGCAGGATGCCGCTGGCCGATCCGTCGCGGTAGAACTCAAGCGAAATGGTGACATCGACGGGGTGGAGCAGCTCACGCGCTACCTCGAACTCATGAACCGCGACCCGCACTTGGCGCCGGTCAGTGGGGTTTTTGCCGCGCAGACGATCAAACCGCAGGCTCGCAAGTTGGCGGAGGATCGCGGCATCCGCTGCCTGCTGCTGGACTACGACGCCATGCGCGGCCTCGACGACACGGCATCGAAACTGTTCTAGCGCTGGAGCACTGGTCGACGAGCCCCAAACCGTGGGAAAGCTGAGTAAATGGGCAAATGGGACATTTGGATGACTAACCGCTTAGGCTATGCCGAATGAACGCAACATTGACGCGCACCTGGAGCGCCATTCTCTTTGACCTCGACGGAACCATAACCGATTCCGCACCAGCCATCACCAGCTCATTGGCCCGCACCTTTACGCTGCTTGGCCGCCCGGTTCCCTCCGCAGCGGAACTTCTTGCCTACGTCGGTCCGCCCCTGCTCGATGCCTTTCAGGAATACGCCGGGATGACTCCCGACGAGGCCGTGGAAGCCATCGCGGTCTACCGCGCCGAGTACCAGGGCGCCGCCGCGCTCGACACGGCCGTTTTTCCCGGCGTTGCCGGCTTGCTCGCGCGCATCCATGCCGCGGGAATTCCCCTCGCTCTCGCCACCAGCAAGCCCGAGCTCAGTGCGATTGCCATTCTCACGCACTTCAACCTCGCCCAGTACTTCACGGCCACCGTCGGCGCCTCCGCTGACGAATCCCGCAGTAAGAAGGCCGACATCGTCGCTGAAGCCCTCGCGCGCCTCGCCACGACCGGCGTCGACACCAGCGGAGCAGTCCTGGTCGGCGACCGCAGCTACGACGCCATTGGCGCCCAGGCCAATGGGATTCCGGCGATTCTGGTGGAGTGGGGCTACGGCTCGCCGGCTGAGGCCGAGGCGGCAACCGCGGTCGTGCACTCGACCGACCAACTGGGCAAACTACTGCTCGGCTAGTTTTTAGGAGTCGAAACCGAGCCCGAGCGCATCGAGGGTCTTGAGCAAGACATTGCGCTTCCCGCGGTTATGATCGGCACGGTTCAGCGCCCAGCGTGTGGCCTGAATTCCAAGGGATGCGATCGGCTCAGGCGGGAACGACAGCGGCGACCCGCGCACCATGGCCAGTTCAGTGCGCTCCGTGGTGCGGCCGGCGAGCTGGTCCAGCATGACCTTGGCGGCAAAATGGGTCGCGCCGACGCCGAGCCCGGTGAACCCCGCCGCGTAGCTGATGCGGCCTTGGCGTGCCTGGCCGAAAAAGGCGCAGAACTGCGTGGACGTGTCGATCGCGCCAGCCCATTTGTGGCTGAAACGCACCCCGGCCAGCTGCGGAAACGTCGTGAAAAAGTGGCGGCTCAGCTTCTCGAAAGTCTCCGGCCGATTCTCGTATCCGCTGCGCACGCGGCCACCGTAGTGGTAGACGGCGTCGTAGCCGCCGAACAGAATGCGGTTGTCGGCGCTCAGCCGATAGTAGTGAAACTGGTTAGCCAGGTCGCTCAGCCCCTGCCGGTTCTGCCAGCCGATGGCGGCGAGCTGGCTCGGCTCGAGCGGTTCGGTCATCAACACGTAGTCGTAGACCGGCACCGTTGCGAGTTTGTTGCGTTTGAGCAGGGAGGGAAACACATTCGTCGCGAGTGCCGTTTTGTCGGCCGTCACCGTGCCGCCCGTGGTAACCACCCGGGCGCCCTGGGCCGGCCGGCGACCGGCCGTGTCGATGCTGTGCACGAGGGAGTGCTCGAAGATCTCGACCCCGAGTTCAGCCGCCACGCGAGCTAGTTCGGCGGCAAGCTTGCCCGGATGCACGAGGGCATTGCTGCGCCGGTGCCAGACGCCAGCGAGATAGGTCGGTGACGTGACCTCGGCTTGCACCGCGGACTCGTCAAGAAACACGGTGTTCTCGTCGCTCGTCTGCTCCCGCAGCCACTCAATCTGGTGCTCTTCGACCGCGAGGTCGATGGCTCCGGTGCGTTTAAAATCGCAGTCTAGCTCGAGGGCTGCGACAGCTCGTTCGATCTCGTCGAGGTTTTCGTTGCCGAGTTCGGTCAGTCGGGCGATCTCTTTCGGCCAGCGACTGCGCCCGTTGTCTTCACCGTGAGTGAGGCTCGCCTCGCAGAAACCGCCGTTGCGACCGGATGCCGCCCAGCCGACCGTGCGCGCCTCCAGCAATACCACCCGAGCCGCCGGATTCTGCTGCTTGGCCAGTACCGCGCTCCACAGGCCGAGGTAGCCGCCGCCGACAATCGCGAGGTCGCAGCGTAGATCGCGCGTGAGTGCGGGGTACCCGGTGCGCGGCTCGAGGTCGTCGAGCCAGAAGGAGCCCTGACGGGTTCCGGTGAGCGAGGCGGCGACAACGGATGCTGCTGGCTTGGCTCGGTCGAAAATGGTGCTGCTCACGCGTGGCTGTTCTTCATGGGTGGCGTCCTCTCGCGGCGACAGTGCCGCCAACTGTTCTCGGCGCCACCAGCCTAGCGGCGCCCACCGACACGGCGGCGCGCGTGCGTGCGTGCGTGTGCGTGCGTGTGCGTGCGTGCGTGTGCGTGCGTGCGTGCATGCACCGGGCCCGGGCATCCGTGGTCTGGGTACCAAGTGTGACACCGCGCGAACCACCGGGTCCGGGCCTCGAAACGCTTTCTATTCGCGGTAGCGCGGGCATTCGCTTACGCAAAAGTGCCGCCCCGCAAAAACGGGACGGCACTGAGTTCAAGCTCTGCGACTAGATGATCGCGGCGCGCAGGGCAGCAGCGGCGGCGGCCGGGTCCCCGGCGCCGTAGATTGCTCCGCCGGCGACGGCGACGGACGCCCCGGCGCGCTGCACCGAGGCGATCGTCGTGAGGTTCACGCCACCGGCGAGCGAGAACGGAACCTTCGCGGTTTCACCCTGGTTGAGCAATGTCGCGAGTGAGAAGCCGGGCTCGGCCTGCTCGTCGAGTCCAGCGTGCATTTCGACGAACTGGGCCCCGAGCGCGGTGACCTCGCGGGCGCGGGTGACCTTGTCGGCGACGCCGATCAGGTCAACAACGATACCCTTGCCGTGCTTGGTCGCTGCGGCGACGGCACCGATGATGGTGCTGTCCCCGGCCGTGCCGAGCACGGTCACAAGGTCGGCGCCGGCGGCGAAAGCGATGTCGGCTTCGAGCTCGCCGGCATCCATCGTCTTAAGGTCGGCGAAGACGATCTTGTCGGGGTGCGCAGCCTTGATCGCGGTGACGGCGCGCAGGCCTTCGGCCTTGATCAGCGGGGTGCCGAGCTCGATAATGTCGACGTGCGGGGCGACTTGGGCAGCCAGCGTGAGTGCCGCTTCGGTGGTCAGTACGTCCATTGCTACCTGAAGCTTCATGGGGTTCTACTTTCTGTTGGGGTAAGTGATTTTGCGACCGGGCCCGGTCGGTTTTATTCGAGATTGGCGTGGCGTGGCCAAAGCTGCTCGGCCGTGGAACCGCTCGCCTTCCAGAGCGTGTGAAACAGGGCGTCACCGACGAGCAACACCGACTGCTCGAACAGGCCGCCCGAATACTGGGCCGACACCTGCCCGGCATGGTCCTGCTTGGCGGCTGCCGGAATGACCACGGTCACCTCAGAGAGTCGCCCGAGCGGCGAGTCGGGCGCCGTCGTCAGCGCGAGAATACTCGCGCCCACACCGTGAGCCGTCTCGGCGGCACGCACAATGGCGCCCGTCGTTCCGGACCCGCTCGCGACGAGCAGCACATCATCCGACGCAATCGCCGGGCTGGTCACCTCGCCAACCACGTGCACCTCAAGACCGAGGTGCATGAGCCGCATCGCGGTCATCTTCAGCGCAAGCCCAGAGCGGCCAGCACCGAGCACGAACACTCGGGGCGCCGCGGCGAGCAGAGTTGCCGCCGCATCCATTACTGAACCGGATGTCGATCGCAACGCGTCGACGACACGGCTGTTTTCCGCGAAAATGAGGCCGAGGGCATCCGCTGTCGGAGGGGTGGTTGTTGTTTCGGGCATAGCTCAATGATCCACTCCTTTGAGTGGGACTGCGGCCCGCCAAACGAACGGTTTTCCTATCCAAACGGATAGCTCTGGGCGAGTCCTAAGGATGACCCGGGTAGGCTAAGGGCATGACTTTCGCTCCATCTACCCCCAACGTGCGCGCCACCGCCACTGAGGCCGTCGCGCGCAGCACAGCGGCGTCCCTCCGGCCTGATGCGAATACCGGAGCCGCCGAACCGGCCGCATGCACCGCGTCATCCCCCGCGACCACGGCCGCAAAACGCTCGACGCTCCCCACGGACTCCGCCATTCAAACCGCGCGCAGCGCAGCCGCCGAACGCTCCAAACTCATCGCTGATCTCACCGACGCGCACGCCACCACGCTGGAATCCCTGCTCGCCGTGCTTCGCTCGAGTGACACGAGCGATACCGCCGCCCGGCAAAAGGCCACCGAGCTCGCCGCGGCTGCGATGGTCGCCCTGCGCGCGGTGAGTGATCTGGATCGCAGCCTCACCGAAGAACCCGTCGCCCGCGCCTTCGAACGCCTCAGGAACGACCTGCGCCCGCTGGTGCGTTTCGGCGACCTCGACGTGCAGTTCATCGAGCCGCCCGTAAACGGTCGGGCATTGCCCGGCGAGGTCGCGCACGAGGCCCGTGCCATCGTGCGCGGCGCCGTGCTCGCCCTGGTCGAGCAGACCGGAGTCGCCCGGGTGCGCGTGCAGTGGGACTGCGATGGCAGCAACCTGCTCATCCGCATTCGCGATGATGGGCCGGGCGACCTCGACGCCGAGGTTCCGAGCGTGCGCCAGCTCGCCGCCCGTGTCGTTGCGCTCAGCGGCACCCTCAACGTCGAGGCGACGGCGGGCTGGGGCTCCGAAATGGCCGTGTCGCTGCCGCTCGACGCGCCGACGGCCTCCGTCACTGCCGCGGCAGCTTGGGGCCTCAGCCCACGCGAACGCGGCGTGCTCGAACTCGTCGCCTCGGGAGCCCGCAACAAGGCGATCGCCGAGGCGCTGACCATCAGCGAGAACACCGTAAAGTTTCACGTGGCCAACCTGCTGCGCAAGGTGGGCGCCTCAACCCGCGCCGAGCTGGCCGCCCTCGCCCGCTGAGCCCGGCGAGCACCCGCATCCGTTCTTCGAGCCAACGGCACCTTAGACCAAGAAAACGATTCTGATCAGAGAAGAGAGTCACCGACTAAACGCAGGCTGCCGATGTGCTTGTTCGCCCAGGCGACAGCGAATTCAACGTCCGGAGCGACGGAAAGGCCTTCGGCGGCAACATGGTCAAGCAATTCCCATTCGCCAATCGGCGTCACGGCAGCCTCACTGCAGGCGTGGTGTTGTCCGAAGGTAAAACGTCGGATCTCCGGGTAGGCCACCACTGCGGGGTCGGCTTCGGGGACCATGATCTCGAAGTCGACAAGGTCGTAGAACTCGTCGACGAAGTTCTGGCGGTGATGGCGGTGATGGCGGAACTTGCGTCTGAAGGTCTCACCATGGTCATCGTTACGCACGAAATGCGTATCGCCCGTGCGGTGGCTGACTACGTTGCATTTATGGATGCGGGCAGGATCAGAGAACAAGGTTGCGCTGTCCAGATTTTTAGCGAGCTTCGGCACCAACGTACCCATCGTTTTCTGGATCGGGTAGAGACTCGATAACTCCCAAACCGCCGCGCCACCGGAGCAGGGTTTTCCCATGGTCCCGCGGCCAGAGTTCCGCACATGACTCCCGCGAACATGACCCTGCGCCTGATGCGTCCCGACGACGAGAAGCATCCGGGCGCGACGCAGCACACGCGTCCCCGACCTCGCACCCTGTTACAGCGGCGCCACAAAATTCTGATTCCACTGGCCATCGTCTGGCTCATGATGGCTACTCTGGCTGGCGTGCTGCTGCTCACCGGTGCGAAGCCGAGCACCCCATTCGGTGACACGGCCGCCGTGCCCGGCGGGCTCGCCCGCATCAGCGCGATCATCCCGCTCGAAACCGATGGCTGGGTGCCGCCAACCGACGCCGATCTGCTCTCCGGTCCGGTGCAGCCGGGGGCCCATCGCGTGCGCATTCTGCTCGAACTGGCCGAAACGGATGCTGCCGGTCTAGTCTTCCGCGCTACCGACTATTCCCTGTCCGGACTCGGCGCGCGGTCCACCGCACTCTGGGTCGACACGACCGAGCGGGCCGGAGCATCCGTTCAAGCGACCCTCGTTTTCGAGATCCCCAATCAGGCCATTGCCCTCGTTCTGGAGGGGCCGCAGGCGGCCCACCTGTCCCTCGGCACTGGGCACCATACCGGCTTCTGAATTGGTCCCCGAAATTGGGGGTAATTCTCTAGCCCACCCGCGGCTTACCCCGAGCGTAGGCAAACAGGCACCATTGTCGCATTCCAACAGTGGAGGTCGTCATGACAATGGAATCCGACACCCGAGTGAATCCAGCCAGTGCACCCGCCGCGCGTCTCAGCGTTCAGCTCTTCGGTAATTTGACCATCCGACGCGGATCCGTAGTTCTGCACGCTCACCAACTCGGTGGCCCGAAACCGCGCCAGATTCTGGAGATTCTCCTCGTGCACGTTGGCCTCCCAGTATCGAAAGACCACCTGATCGAATTGCTCTGGGGAGCAAACCCGCCGGTCGAGGCCCTACCAACCCTGGAAAGTTATGTCAGCGTGCTGCGCCGCCACCTACAGCCCGGTGCGGGAAAGTTCGGGCCGCTGCAAACCACAACCGGCGGTTACGTGTTGGACCACGACCTGGTCAATGTCGACCTTGACCAGTTTGACGATTTGCTACAACGCGCCCAGAAATCCAATCTCGAGCTGGCATACCCACTCTTACTTCGCGCCCTCGACATCGCCGAAGCCCCATTGCTCGGCGATGAGTTGGTCGCAGCCTGGGCATCGGAGGCACGCGACCTGCACGCGTCCCGGCTGACCGCAACCCGCGTTCTGGCGTCCGAAACCGCTGCCGCTCTGCACCGCGTCGACGATTCCGTCGATCTCGCCAACCTCGCGATTGCCGACGATCCGCTCAATGAACGAGCCTGGACGGCCCTTATCCTCGGGCTGGAGGCAGCCGGGCGCCACGCCCAGGGGCTGCAGGCCTACGACCGTTGCCGCCACGCCATGCGAAGCGAACTGGGCTGTGCGCCCGGCCACGTTCTGCGATCAGCCCAGCTCCGGCTGCTGCACGCAACGGCCGCCGAAGACGGCGATCTGGCCGATGTGCTCTCGGCCTTCCTGGTGTTGCACGAACAACTCAGAGTCCCAGCATCCGATTTTCTTCCCTGCACCACGACTGCGCCGCGACCAGAGCCGGTCGCGGCTTCCCTCCGAGAGGCCACTGATGTCATTACCTCATTTTTGCGCCGCGTCGTCGCTCGCGCCTGATCTCCGAGCCCTACCATATGGGGGACAAAAACAACAGGACTCGACAGAACTTCAGGTTCTGCAGATAATATTTTCGTCGGCCGGGCTACCGCAGCACGCGACCGGGCAGAGAGGTTGCCGCAGATGACCACGCAAATGTCCCCCCTCGAACCGCGCTTGCAGGAGACGGCCGTCCAATCCACGCCGACCGCCCCGATTCGCATTCTCATCGTCGATGACCACACAACTTTTGCGGAGTTGTTCACCGGCTCCCTCGATCGCGAGCCCGACCTGCAGAGCGTCGGCTCAGCGAACAGTGTTGCGAGCGGCGTTGAAGCATGTCTGGAGCTGCTCCCCGACGTCGTAGTTATGGACTACCACCTGCCCGACGGCAGCGGCCTCGTCGCGGCCGCCGCTATCCTGGCCCGCGCCCCGCAGACCCGCATCGTCATCCTCACCGGCGACCCGGCCCTGGAGGCCCTCGAACAGGCCGCGGCGATCGGCGTCTGCGCCTTTCTGCCCAAGGATGGTTCGCTCGCCACTGTGCTCGACACTCTCCGGCATGCACGTTTGGGCGGCTTCATCGTGCACCCGTCGCTCGTGGGTCTGCTCGGCGCACGACGCCGTCAACGCAACGAGGAGATTCCGTTTCCCGAACTGACCAAGCGCGAGCTGGCCGTACTCCGCCTCATGGGCGAGGGTTCCGATGTGCGTGCCAACGCTAAGACCCTGGGCATCTCGGAGAACACCTGCCGTGGTTACGTGAAATCCATCCTGGGAAAGCTCGGAGCGCACTCCCAATTGGAGGCGGTCGTGATCGCCACACGTCTGGGCCTGGTTCCCGCCCAGCATGTCTAATCCGGCAAAGACGAGCAGCCTCGACCGAACCCAGTCGGACGAACGCTCAGAGGTGCGCTCAGCGGTGAGTCGGTTTATTACTGTCGGCGTCATCGCCATGGTCGTCATCGCCCTGCCCGCTGCACTCTGGGTCCGCGCTGAATCCAAGAGCAACGCCATGGACAACGCTATCCAGCAGGCTCAGCGCCTCGCCGACTACTCCATCGGGCCGCTCATCTCCAATGATCTCCTCGCGGGATTGCCCGGGTCTACCCGTCGGCTGGACGATCGTCTGGCTCCGCGTATCTCCGACGGATCGATGGTGCGCATCAAGGTCTGGAACTCCGGGGGAAGAATCGTATACTCCGACGTTCCCTCCCTGATCGGCCAGGTCTTCGACCTTCCCAGCTTTGCACCAGAACTCTTCGCCGGCGGCGAGGGGTATGCGAGTCTTGGCGTGCAGGACGCCGCCGACGACTTGCACGAATCCCAGTCCGGTGAATTGGTCGAGGTGCACGTGCGCACCACTGCGACCAACGGTCAGGCGCTGATCGTCGAGGCGTATTTCAACGACGACGGGGTGCGTGACGAGCAAAATGCCCTCGTCCTCGGGCTGATCCCAACCTTTTTACTGTCCCTCGGCGCCCTGCAACTGGCACAGCTCATTCCAGCGATCCAGCTGGCCCGGCGCATCCAAGGCCACCAGTCAACCAAACGCCGCCTGCTGCAGCACGCGATCGACGCCTCCGACCTGGAACGCCAGCGCATTGCGCGTGATCTGCACGACGAGGTCATCCAGGACCTGGCCGGGCTGTCCTACGCCCTCGAAGCCGAAGAAAGGCACTCCACCGACGAGAATCGGGCGCTCTTCGCGCAGGCCAAGGCCATCCTGCAAAAGAACGTGCGCACGCTGCGCGCCATGACCACCGAGCTCTACCCGCCCGATCTGGCCGAACTTGGGCTGCCGGCCGCGCTCACCCGGCTGGCCGCCCCGCTGCTTGAGCGCGGCATCGAGGTCAAACTGCACATCCCCCCCGACTGTGATCTCGACCGAGACCGCGCGGCGATGTTCTATCGGGTGGCCCGCGAGGTTCTCGCCAACACTGTGAAGCATGCCAAAGCCGGCACCCTCGAACTGACGCTCATGCAAGATGCGGATCGCACCATCCTCCTCATCCATGACAACGGCTGCGGTTTCGACATGGCCGCAGACGCCCCCGAAAATCACTTGGGCCTGCGCATCATGCGCGACACCATCGAGGTCGCCGGCGGCTCGCTCGAGGTACGCTCCTGGATCGGCGGTGGCACCTCGGTCATGGCGACCCTGAATCGGGTTGTTCCCGTTCAAACGCGTTAGCCAGAAGCCGGCGCCGCCGCTGGAACCCGCCCCATAACATGATCGCCAAGGTCGCACACAGCAGCACTGTGATTCCAACCCAATAGCCGATCCACGGGCCGGGCGAAGCGGGCACCGGGGCCGCCTCGTCGACGGAGTGATTCATTATGGCCTGGGCGATGACTGCGGGAGCTGGCAACGGCTCGATCGCCATGTCCACACCAACCCCGGTCACCGACTCGGGCCGCACCGCTACCTCCGCCGGTGCCGCGCCGGCCCCACGAGCGATTCCAACGCGCACAGACTCCACCACGGAGTCGCTGAGCAGTGGTCCGACATAGTCAACCGCGAGCAAGCCAGTGCTAAAAGTCGTGCTGTAGTTGCCGATCGCGTCAGCAACTATGCCTTCCGTCGCCATCGAATCGGCCACCTGCGCCGGGTCGGCCGCCGCGACCTCGAATCGAAGATCGTGCACGAGCACATCGACCACGAAGAAGGTCGAGTCCTGGCTCGCTGACAGCGACGAGACGGATGCTTCCGGCCCAACCAAAGCGCGCGTTTGGGCAGTCGTCGTGCCGGCCGGCAGCAGCATCGTCAGCATGGGCACAGTCTGGTCGAGGAGGCCCGCTGGGAGTACGTCGGGAGGGATGTCCGACAACGTCAGGTTGGCATCCGTCGCCCGCCGCTCGAGCTCGGCGCGCAGACCCGAGAGGTCGGCGTTTTCGTTGGCCTGCACAGCGAGAGCCACTCTCCGACGTACCATGAGGCCGTCAAAAGTCACATCGGGCCGGTCATTGCCGAGGTCGGCGCCAGGCTCCCGCGCAATAGTCGATTTTGGCAGAATATCCGGAGCAACTACCCCGGCAGTGCAGCCGCTCAGAATGAGCACCAACAACATCGCCGGAGCCAGTCGATTCACGTAAAACATCAGGTACCCGCCGGTAATCCCGGCTGGTAGACCGGCGGGTATGAGCCCATCGGCGTGCTGTCAAGCACGGGAACGTCCGAGGTGATCGGATCGTTCACTCGATAATCGCCCACGGCAAACTGAATCATCATGTCGTGGTCCTCGTGCACGAGGTTGTGACAGTGGATCATGTAGCGACCGCCGGCAGCCTTGCCGGTATCAAACTGCATCAGCACCGTGACAGATTCATTCTCACCGATATAAAAGACATCCTTTGGGCCCTTCTCCCAAGCAAACGGTTTACCGCCATTGGTGTTTCGCCCGATGATCTTTCCGTCAATCAGGTGGATGTGGACCGGGTGGAACCAGCCGCCCGAGGCGTTGGTAATGGTCCACTGCTCCACGTCGTAGGGCTGCGGATTGCCGAACAGTTTAGTGAAATTCGACTGCTCAACGTCGGCCCAAGTCGTCCCGTTGATCTTCCACACGCCGTTGCCTCGCTCCACCACCATTTTCCGTTTCACCTTGGCCATGTCCGGCGTGAGGCTCATGGTTGCCAGGCCGCCCAAATCGGGATGGGTCGCACCGCCGTCATCGAGGGAAGTAGGAATGGCCGAGATCGACCCAGCGCTCGAACCAGAGTCGGCTACGACTGTGAATTTCATAATCTTGCCGGTGTTGGCGAAGTCCATGTTGTTCTTGTTGCTCAAGTTGCGAAGCTCGACTGATTGCCCGGGCCGGTACCTGCGAAAATCGATCAAAATCTCGTAGCGTTCGGCCGTACCTTGGCGCCAGGATTTCACTGCTTGAACGACGGGAGTCATGCCGCCGTCCGTGCCGACTATATAAATCGGCTCACCGGTCGAGAGGGTCGGCCGGTAGGAGCGTGAAATAGAGGCGATCAGCACTCGAAAGCGGTAAATGCGGGGCTTGACCTTCATCGTGGGCCACGGCACCCCGTTGACCATGATGATATCGCCCCACAACCCCCTGTGCTCGTTGTCGTTGTAGCCGAGGGAGCCGTCGGCTTTGAACATGACGTCGGATATCATAAGCGGCACGTCGAATTCACCCTGCGGCAGCTGCGCCAGTTCGAACGGGTCGTGCAGGGGATAGATGCCGGCCAACCCCGAGTACACGTTCTGCGCGGTCAGGTGCATGTTGTGATCGTGGTACCACAGGGTACGCGCCGGCTGCCAGTTGGGATACTGATAGTTTTTGACCTTGCCAACGGCGGTAAAATCGTTGGCGTACCCGTCGTACTGCGGTAGCGACGCCGAGCCGTGCAGGTGAGTGACGGTGCGAAACACACTCGGGTGAAGCAGACCGTTGGCCGGCAGAGCGTTGCGAATACGCACCTCGCTCCGAGTTCCCTGGGTCAGCCGGATGGTCGGGCCGGGGAAAATCCCGTTATAGCCAGCGACCGTCGTGGCTAGCCCGGGAACAAACTGGGCCTGGCCGAGCTTCTGGGTGAGAGCGTAGCGGGCAAAGGGACGCGACGGATCGCCGTCATCGAAGCCTGTCTGGTACGGCACTAATTCGGGGGGACGACAGAACACGCCAGCGTAGGGCACCGGCATATTGGCAGGTGCGAGTTGGCTTTTCGTCAGGAGTGGGGCGGTGGAAACCGGCGCGTCTTCTCCACTCATTCCGATGACACCGAGAGCACCGAATGCACCGAATGCACCGAATGCACCGAGTTGTAATACTTCCCTGCGTGATGTCATGACGTCTCCTGCTGATTTTCTGGAACACACTGCTTAGTTGAGGATGTTTTGGTGACCGGCTGGTGACTCATACGAGAATCGCCAGCCGGGTTATTCGGTTGATTGTCTTAGTTCACAGCCCCCGTCGTGTACGACCACGAACGGGTGACGACCGGGTTGCCGACCAGGTCTCGCACGGCACCCGTGCCACCGGTGATGGTCACCGTGTACGTCGTGTTGGCCAGGAGTGTGGCATTCGGGTTGATCGTTAGTACGCGGGTAGTCGCGTTGAACGACAGGGTCGCAGCGATCGTCGAGCCGGGACGGGTAACAGTCACCGACGTTGCGGTGAATCCAATGATGGCTTCGCTGAAGGTCGCGGTCGGGCTCACCAGCCGTCCAACTGCGGTGGCTCCTGCCGCGGGAGTTCTCGTGGTGATCGTCGGAGCCGGACCGGTGATGAACGACCAGGTGCTCGTCACCATCGTGTTGCCAGCCGCGTCACGGATACCCGAGAGCGTAGCCGTGTACGTACGGTCGGCGAGCAGGGTCACGCTCGGGTTCAACGTCGCGACTCGCGTCGTGGCGTTGTAGCCGACCGCTGCTGCGATCACCGTGGCACCGCGCCGCAGCACGAACGTCGCACCGCTAACCCCGGTGACCGGTTCACTGAACGTTGCCGTCAGGTTTTCAGTTTGACTGACCGAACGCGCACCGGACGCCGGTGTACGTGCGATCACCGTCGGCAGCACGAACTCCGTGCGCGGTGTGACCACGACCGAACGAGCGGATGCCGCTCCGGTGCCGACCGAGTTGATCGCCGCAACATCAAAGGTGTACCCGGTTCCGTTGATCAGCGTTGCGATCACCGACGTCGTGACGTTCGCCACCGTCGTCGTGCGGGTTACCCCGGTGGCCGCCCCGACGTAGGTGCGAACGCGGTAGCCCGTGATGGCCGCGGCGTTGGTCACAGCCGCCGGGGCGGCCCAGTTCACGGTCACCGACGCGTTCCCGGCGACCGAGGTTCCGATTACAGGAGCGCCGGCTACCACCTGCACAACAGGGGCGGTCGGTGTGACAACCGTCGAACGAGCCGAGGCCGCTCCGGTGCCGACCGAGTTGATCGCGGCGACATCGAAGCTGTACCCGGTGCCGTTGGTCAGCACAGTGATCCCGATAGTGGAGGTGACTCCCGCAAAGGAAGTGCGTAACACCGTCGCGCTTGCTCCTTCATAGGTGCGAACCCGATAGCCCGTAATCGTCGTCTGGTTGGCCACCGCTGCCGGCGGCGTCCAGTTCACGTCCACGCGAGCGTTGCCGGCGACCGGGGTTCCGATCGTTGGAGCTTCGGCGACCACCGGGGCCGACGGAGTCACCGCGTTGGTCGAAGCCGAGAATGCGCTTGTCCCCTCTGCGTTGGTCGCCGATACCTGGAAGGTGTAACTGGACCCGTTGGTCAGCCCGGTGACAATCAGGTTGAACGCGGTTCCGACTGCGGTGCGCAGTGCACCCACCTGGTCTCCGAACGAGTCGACCACCTTCACCGAGAAGCTGGTGGCGATGCCGGTCGGCGACGCCGTCCAGGCCACGGTTGCCTGCCCGTTTCCGGCAATGGCAGCACCGATGATCGGGGTTCCCGGAGCCACGGTGTCGCTGAAATGCAGGCGTTCGATGTTGCGCAGGGTGTCTGTTCCGTCGGTACCACGGTTGTCGAGCACAGTGGTGGTCGATCCGGCAGATCCGAGCGTGCCGTCGCCACCGGTAGTGGTGACTTCGTAATCCTTGGTCAGACCGGAGAACAGGGCCGAGTCGGTTCCGCTAGATCCGTACAGGATCTCGCGAACCGCCACAATACTGCCCGGGTTCACCGTGCCGGCGAAGACGGCTTCCTGCAGGGTCGGTCCGGTGAGTCCACCAGCGCCGTCGGACAGGTATTGGCTGGCCATCGCGCTCTGGTTCGAGCCGCTGAGGCTGGCACTGCCGATCTCCGTCGCGGGGTCGTTCGCGTTGGTGCGAACGCTCAGGCGAAGGCTGAGGTATGCGTCACCGTCGATGATGTCGTCGGCGCCGCGTCCCTCGATCAGGTCGCTGCCGCCGCCGCCGAGGAGCACGTTGCCGGCACCCCAGACGTTCGGGCCGGTCAGGATCGGGCAGTCGCCCTGTGCCGACAGTGCGACAACGGATGCCAGCGTGGTTGTGAATTCCGGAATCAGCGCATCCAAGCCCGCGATGCGGTCTACTCCGGCCTGGTCTACCACGTCACAGCCGATGAAGCCGCCACCACCGACAGCGCTGGGAACGATGTCGTCACCGCGGAGGATGTCGTTCAGCTTCCAGCCGGAGAGCGCCTCGACTTCGTTGTACTTGTCGCGCACTCCCACCTGCAGAATATTGAGTGGCGCGATCGGAAGCGCCAGGTCGGAGTCCTGAGCCTGGGGGTCACCCTGGCCAGTGGACCAGTCATAGCCAGAACCGCCGGCGACCTTTTCAATGCCAGGGCCACCGACGCCAATGTCGTCGCCACCCTCCATGTCGTAGTCGTCGTCGCCGCCCTGGCCGATCATGAAGTCGCTACCAGGCTTCTGCGAGTCGTCCAGGAAGAACAGGTTGCTGCTGTCTCCAATCATGAGGTCGGGCTGGTTGCCGCCCTCTTCCCAGTCGTCGCCACCGTCACCGAAAGCTGCGTCGAGGCTTTCACCGAGCATGATGAAGTCATCATCGGCGCCGCCGAAGGTTTCATTGGCGTTGGCTCCACCGTTCGTGAAGTCCTTGCCTTCGCCACCCATGATGATGTCCAGGCCGGTCCCGGCATCGATCGCGTCGTTGCCTGGGCCGCCCTTGGGCACGTCGTCTCCGGCGAAGTCGGTGATGATGTCGTCACCTTCACCACCGAGAGCAACGTCCGCACCGCCACCGCCGTCAATGACGTCGTTGCCGAGGCCGCCCCAGAAGGTGTCGTTGTCGTTGCCGCCGTACATCCGGTCCATGTTTCCGGTGCCGTTGTAGACAGCCTGTCCGTTGATGCCGGTGGGGTCGACCGCGTTGCGGGCACGGTACTTGATCGTGCCGTCGGGCATGCGAATCAACAACGCCGACTCATCACACTCGGACTGCGTATCGTTCGCGACGGCATTGCCCGAAGCCGCGAAGCCTGCAACGGTTCCAGCCAGGTTTTTCAGCTCGAACCTGCAGTCAGCTGTGGCGAAGGGATCAGCCTTCAGGGTGTGCGCGTTGGTATTGCGCATCATGAGCTCGGCAAAGGAGTTGCCCTCCAGCTGGGTGCGGAGGTTCATGCCGGGCGTGCGGGCCAGGTAGTACAACCGGTCTCCGTTTTGCAGGTCGGTCATCTGGTTTTCGAACACATAGTTGAACGTCGTGCCGAGCAGACCACCGAACGGGGTGGTCATCTCCGCCAAGCCACCGATCCAGAGATCGACCTCGTCGAGCCCGGTGATCGAGTGCGTGCTCGAGTTGGCCCACGCTCCCGTGCTGTTCATGAAGTCCATGGCCCCGTCCGGAGAAACTTCCAAAGCCAGGGCATCGGGGCTCACGATCAGTCGCGCGGCGTCGCGCTTGCCGTCGAGCGTGGTTGCTCCCGTGATGGTGGGGAACTGACCATAGGCGGCCACGAAGTTGATCAGCGATTCCGGGTGCTTGAGGTTCTCCCCGAAGTTGATCCAGTTCGTGTAGGGCTTGAGTGCCCCGTCGTTGGTCTTGTTGAACAGGTCGCGGCGGAACACGTTCAACCGCGGCACGCCTTCCGAACGCGCACGGGTCATGTTGATCGCTGCCAGGTCGAGCGGTAGGCCCAGCAGGTTGTTGCGCAGGGTAGCGGTAACGAATTCGTCGAGCTCGTTGCCGACCTGGTCACTCATGCCCATGATGATGCTGCCGGCGGCTTCCTCCGAGGTCAACCGTCCCTCCGGTCCGCCGTCGGTATACGCGGGCGGGTTGAGGAACCCGTCGAGCAGAGAGATGTCGTTCTGGCTGCCCAGAACGTCATCACCAGTACCGAACAGGCCGTCAACGCCGGGCTTGTCCTCGTTGCGACGCGAAATCGTCTCGGTCAGCATGGAGTGACCGAAGCGGTACGCGGCGTGGGCGAACTCCGCCTTGACCGCCGGGTTGATCTCGGTCTGGGTGAACGCGAACGGTTCGAACGGGTTGATACCAGGCTGCACCTTGCGCGCAAATTCCTCGAACACGAGGTGCTGGTACTCCATCTCGGTGACGAAACGGGCCGCCTGGAACAGGCGTTCACCGTTCCAGCCGGCGGCTCCGCTGGCCAGCTTCCACTCGGCCAGGGCGGCAATGCCCTTGGTGGTCGTGTCGTTGGTCAGCGTGTTTTCGATGGTCTCGATCAGGCGATCGTGCTCGGAGTGGAACACCTGGTGAATGGCGGTGAGGCCGATGTTCTCGTTGACGCGACCGTCTCCGGCGATGAAGTGCGCATTGAGCATCTCATCGTCGTAGGTTCCGGCCGGCTGGCTGGCGAAGTCAGCGGATGCCGACCCATTCGCATCCGGCTCGAGTCCGGGCTTCGGCTCCGCGTTGTGCGCGATGTCGGTTAGGAACGGGGTTTTGAAGGAGAGCACATTGCTCGGAACAGGCACGGGGCTTCCGGTGTCGCCCTCGACCAGGCCGGTCGTAGTGGCATACTGGGGCATTCCGCGCAGGGTTCCGGGGATGAACTTGCCGTAGGCATTCGTTGCGAGCATCGGAACGTTGAGCACATCCTTGTCCGTCAGGAGAAGCCCGAGCACGTTCGCGGCCTGGGCCTTGGTGGTGGCCCAAGTCGCCATGCCGCCAGCAGTCGGTCCGGTCGGTCCGCCGAGCAGCTTGCCGGTGGCAACGGGTCGATCGCCCACGGTCGCGTACTCACGCAAGAAAACCTGATGCGAGGCGTGTGACGCGTAAGTCTGGCTCTGGTCGACCCACGGCGAGTCGGTGTTGAGGGCGTCCTGAACGTCGTCGGCGCTCTCATCGGTCGTCGTGGCCGGGTCGTCGCCGGCGACGCCGTCGGCTCCGGGCTGGTTCTGTCCACGGGTGAGCACCATGAAGCGCAGGTTCGGGTCGAGGTCGTCAGCGTTGCCGAACACGTGGTCCGGCCCCGCGACCAGTGGGTCGTCGGCCTGAAGCGGCACGAAGACGGTGCCGCCACCCTTGACCGTCTGGTCAATGCCATGGTCGAAGAACTGGCCGAACAGGGTGAACATCGAGTTGTACGGCGGCGAGAGGCCGACGTCGGTCGTCACGTTCGGCATGAACAGCGTCTCGTGGGAGGGGATACAGCCACCCGGGACGCCGAATGGCACGGAGGTGCTCGGGTCGGTCGTGCACGCCACGACGCCCTCGTTGCCTTGGGTGCGCACCGGGTTTCCGGCGGCGGCGATGGCGGCCGGGTTGGTGGAGGTCTGATCAACGATCAGGTTGCTCACCGTGCGCGGCTCCGAATCGAAAACCAGGCCCTTTTTCTGGATGTAGGAGGTACCGTTCGGTGGGCCGAATCCGGCCGGCGTGACGTCCGCGTCGGAGAAGACCGGAGCGGCCATTCGCGGGAAGACCTGGTCGGCGGCGCCGAACTGATCCTGGCCGGGCTGCAGGTTGTTGCAGGAACCGTCGACGGTGCGCAGGCCGAGCGAGAGCAACGGGCTGGCGATTTGGTTGGGGCCCGTTCCGACCAGGGCGCCACAGGGTCCGGTGGTCGAAGTAGTGTTGGCCACGTGGGCTTCAGCAATCTTGATCTGCTTGAGAATGTAGGCGAGGTCGGAGGCCGTGACGGCGAATCCCTGGCCGACCGGGGCGACGGCGGCCTGGGCCGGGAGGGCGGCCGACAGGCCGAGTCCGGCGTAGAGCACTGCGGCCATGCCGGCGGCGAGTATGCGCATGGGCTTGCCGAAAACCCGCTTGGGTCTTGCACTGTCCTGGGAACGTGGATTACCTCGCATTCCGCTGGAATTGCTGTTGCTGCGAACGATTCCTTTGCCTTTGAACCTGCTCATGACGCACCTATCTCTTCAGGATGAGCGAACGCTGCAAGAGTGCTGTGCGGGCCTTATGGAAACCTTGTGCACCCTCCGCCCCCACCCCTGCTTTCCTGGCCCGGTCGCCTTTCGCCGGGCACTCGCTACGGGCGCCAACCTCATTCCGTGCTAGTTTCACCAGACAATGTCTGATCCGTCTGCACCAGCCGCCCTCAGCGCAGTTTCCAGCTCGCGACCAGCGGATCTCCGCAGCCGCGTCGCCGTCGGAGACATCGCTGTCGGCTTGTTTCACACCCAGGGGTATGAGGCCACAAGTGCGGCCCAGATCGCCGCCGCAGCCGGGGTGTCCCGCAGCACCTTCTTTCGACAGTTCCACTCGAAAGATGACGTGATCTTCGCCGACCACGACGAGCTGCTCGAGCAGATTGGCGAGTATTTCGCCGCCGAGCACGATGACCCGTGGCTCGCCGTCTGCGAGGCAGCCGCGCTCGTGTTCGAGCGGTTTCGGGAGCGCCTCGAGATTGTGCGGGTACGCGACCGGGTCGTGCGCCAGACATCCGTTCTGCGTGACCGGGAAACCGTGATGGTCTCGCGCTACGAGAAGACCTTCTCCGCCTATCTGCGGAGACGATTGCCAGGCGTCGACCCGGTCTTGGCCATTCAATTCGCTGCGGCGGTGACGGCCACGCACAACTATGAGCTGCGCCGCATGATTCGCGCTGCCGAAACGGAACGGATGCTCGATTCGGCAGGACTGGCCGCCCACCTGCAGGCGGTACGCACCCGCTTTGCCCCTGGCGGCGTTGCCGCGGCCACCCCCGCCAGCGAGCTGCTGGTCGCGGTGTTTCCTGCCTCCGCCCTGCCCGACGATGTGGCTCGGGCAATCGCGAGTCGCTTCCTATCGAGCAGTGTGACACCAAGTGTCACTTGACCTGAAACGCAGTGTCAGGTAGAACTGTAGTTATACCCGCTGCTGTGAAAGGCAATGATGCCCGATTATGATGTGTCCGCCCCGCTTGACACCGACTATTACGGCATCTTCGCCGATGTTCCCGAGACGGATCGAGCGTTCTGGAACCGGGCACGCACCTTTGCCCTGGAGACGCTCGACGAGCTGAGCGAGGCCTGGGACAAGGCGGAATACCCACTGCACCTAGCTCGCCGCCTCGGCGAGCTAGATCTGCTCACCGACGGCGTGGCCGGCCCCGGCCTCACCCCCATGTCACCGCTCGCGGCCGGTCTCGTGAACATGGAGATCTCCCGCGGCGACGGATCGATGGGCACCGTGGTGGGCGTTCAGGGTGGTCTGGCCCTGCGCAGCATCGCCATGTTCGGCAGCGACGAGCAAAAGGCGACGTGGCTGGTGCCGCTGGCCCGGGCCGAGAAGCTCGGCGCCTTCGCCCTGACCGAACCCGACCACGGCTCGGACTCGGTCGCGCTTGAGACCACCGCCCACCGCGACGGTGACGAATGGGTGATCAACGGAGAAAAGAAGTGGATCGGCAACGGCTCGGTCGGCGATGTGACCGTGGTCTGGGCCCGCGACGACGGCGGCAACGTGCGTGGGTTTCTGGTCGACCAGTCGCTGGCGGGATACCACGGCGAGACCATGACGGGCAAGGGCTCGCTGCGCGCCGTGCACCAGGCCCGCATCACCCTGACCGACGTGCGGGTACCACTCGACGCCGTGCTGCCCGGCGCCCACACCTTCAAGGACACCGCGGCCGTGCTGTTCGCAACCCGGCTCGGTGTGGCCTGGTCAGCACTCGGACACGCCACCGCGGTGTTCGAAGCAGCCCTCAACTATGCCCAGCAGCGGGTACAGTTCGGCAAGCCGATTGCCGGTTTTCAGATCGTGCAGGAACGTCTCACCCTCATGCTCTCCGAGCTCACCTCGATGCAGCTGCACTGCATGCGCCTGGCCGAACTCGACGCCGCCGGATCGCTGCGCCCGATCCAGGCCAGCCTGGCCAAATTCCATAACACCCGGGCCGCGCGGTCGCTCGCGTCGCTGGCCCGCGACATGCTCGGTGGCAATGGCATCCTGCTCGAAAACCACGTTATTCGGCACCTCGCCGACATCGAGTCAATCCACACCTACGAGGGTACCGAAAGCATCCAGTCGCTGCTCATCGGCCGGGACCTCACCGGGGTCAGCGCCTTCCACTAAACCCACTTCGCTACATCTTTCCGGACAAAGGAGTCCCGCGTGATTGAAACGATGAATATAGCCCCGATCGGCTCGCCCAACGATTCACCGCTAACCCCGATGCGGTTTCTGCAGCGCAGCGCGGAAGTATTCCCGGACAAGAATGCGATCGTTTACGGCGCTCGTCGGTACAGTTACCAACAGTTCGCGCAGGCCGCCGAGGAGCTGGCCCACGCCATCCGTTCGCGCATCACACCGAGCGACCGCGTTATATTCCTTGCGCCGAATATACCCGAGATGCTGATCGCCCACTACGCCGTTCCACTGGCCGGTGGGGTGCTGGTCGCGTTGAATTCTCGGCTGGCCGGGCCCGAAGTTCGCTACGTGCTCGAGCACTCCGAGGCGACCCTGCTCTTCATTGACGCCGAGCTGGTCAACGGTGTCTGTGACGCGATCGCGGCATCCGCTTCGCTAAAGGGTGTGATCGAAATCGCCGACGGCGAGTTTGGTCTGACCGAAAGCGGCCGGAGCGTCGGCCAGCAGACCCTTGAGTCATTTCTGGTCGAAGCCGACAATGACACCGCCGAACCGCTGGCCTGGGAGGTCTCCGACGAACGCGCGGTGATCTCAATCAACTACACCTCGGGTACGACCGGCAAGCCCAAGGGCGTGATGTACTCGCACCGCGGGGCCTACCTCAATTCCTTCGGCGAGGTGTTCCATAACAAGTTCACCAGTGATTCGGTCTATCTGTGGACCCTGCCCATGTTCCACTGCAACGGCTGGTGCACACCGTGGGCGGTCACTGCCGCCGGCGCCACCCACGTCTGCCTGCGCACGGTGCGGGCCGAATCGGTCTGGTCGGCCATTGACACCCTAGGCGTGACCAACCTGTGCGGCGCCCCCACTGTGTGCGGCGTCATCGCGAACGCGCCGATGAAGCACGTGCTCGAGACGCCGCTCTCCATCACCACAGCGGGTGCACCGCCGTCGCCGAGCGTGATCGAGCAGCTCGACGCGCTCGGGATCACGGTCGTGCACGTCTACGGACTGACCGAGGTCTACGGCCCGTACACGATCTGCGAATACCAGCGCAAGTGGGACGACCTGCCTGTCGACGAGCGTGCCCGCAAGATCTCCCGCCAGGGCGTCGGCATGGTGCAAGCCGAATCAGCCCGCATCGTCGACTCCGCCATGCGCGACGTTCCCGCGGATGCGCAGACAATCGGCGAGATCGTGCTGCGCGGCAACAACGTGATGCTCGGCTACTTCAAAGACGCCACGGCGACGGCGGATGCCTTTCGCGGCGGCTGGTTCCACACAGGCGATCTCGGCGTCATGCATCCGGATGGATATATTGAGATCAAAGACCGAGCAAAGGACATCATCATCTCCGGCGGCGAGAACATCTCCACCATCGAGGTGGAAAATGCGATGCTCACCCACCCGACCGTGCTCGACGTTGCCGTGGTCGGCATTCCGCACCCGAAATGGGGCGAGCGGCCCAAGGCCTACGTCGTGTTGCGTCCGGACTCCCTGGTGACCGAGGTCGACCTGCTCGCCCACACCCGGTACCTGATCGCCGCCTTCAAGGTTCCCGATTACGTTACGTTCGTCGATGCCCTGCCGCGCACGGCCACCGGCAAGATCATGAAGGTCGTGCTGCGCGAACTGCCCGAGGAGGTCGCTGAGCCCGCCGTCTCCTAACCTTTCTGTCGGCCATGTCGTTCAGAACCGCAAATCTGCCCGGCGAAGACCTAACGGGGACCACCTTCGACAAGCTCCGCAGGTCTGTACGCCCACCCCGGTACCCCGGTCCTTGTACGGCCGAAACGCAAGAGACCGGCGCTTTGTCAGCATCCGTCTATAGGTTTATAAGCACAATGGAAGACCCTCCCTCGCATAAACCCTCGCCCGCCACCACCGACATGCCTTTCAATCTGAGAGGAGCACAACATGTATGAGTGGATCATGGTGGGCGTAGGACTCGTTCTCACCGTCGGAACGGGCATTTTCGTAGCCTCCGAGTTCGCGCTCGTCACGCTCGACCGCAATGAGCTCGAGACTCGGCGGGATCGCGGCGAGAAGCGGCTCGGTCCGACCATCAAGGCGCTCAAGATCACCTCGACGCACCTGTCGAGCGCGCAACTGGGCATTACCCTCACTACGCTGCTGACCGGATTCACCTTCGAGCCTGCCATCCGCTCCCTACTCAGCGGGCCGCTGACCAGCGTCGGCGTGCCCGCCGGCATTGTGCCACTGCTGGGAACGATCATCGCAATCTCGCTCGCGACGCTGTTCTCAATGGTGATCGGCGAGCTCGTTCCGAAGAACTTCGCCCTCGCCGTGCCGCTGGCAACCGCGAAGATCGTCGTGCCGGCTCAAACTGTGTTCACGACCGTGTTTAAACCGGTCATTCTATTGTTCAACAACACGGCCAACTCGATCATTCGCCTGTTTGGAATTGAACCTAAAGAAGAGCTGTCGGGCGCCCGCAGCGCCGAAGAACTGAGCTTTCTGGTGCGCCGATCGGCCCTCGAGGGCGTGTTGGACGACGACCACGCCGCGATGCTGCACCGCACGCTGCGATTCTCCGACCACTCAGCAGCGGATGTCATGACCCCCCGGGTGCGCATGGCTTCGGTGCACATTACCGACACCGCCGATAGCATCGTGCGCCTCGCGACCAGCACTGGTTACTCACGGTTTCCCGTGATCGACAAGAACTCCGACGACATCGTCGGCGTGTTGCACGTAAAACAAGCCTTCGCCGTCACGCTGGATGAGCGGGCGACGGTAACCGCCGCCGACCTGAAGGCCCCCGCGCTACGCGTTCCCGAGACCATGGGCGTGGATTCCCTGCTCGCCGCCCTGCGCCAGCAGGGGTTCCAGATTGCCGTGGTCGCCGATGAATACGGCGGAACCGCCGGCATCGTCACCCTCGAAGACCTCGTCGAAGAACTCGTCGGCGAGTTGGAGGACGAGCATGACCGGGCCAAGACCGGCGTCATCCGCTCCGGTCGGTCCGTCGTGTTCGACGCGGCCTGGCGCCCCGATGAGCTGCTCGACCGCGCCGGCGTCTCCGTGCCCGACAACGGCGACTACGACACGGTCGGCGGATTCCTCGCCGACCAGCTCGATCGCATTCCCGAACTCGGCGACGAGGTCGCCATCGAGGGCGGCGTACTGCGCATCGACCACGTCGACGGCGTGCGCGTGCACCGCGTTCGCTACACGCCCCTCGACCCCGAGACTGATCCGAGCCTCGCCACCCCACACGACCGCATCGTCAACAAAATTCAGAAAGACCTGATCCATGAGTAGCGCCGATTTAACCGCGTACTTACCCGGCCTGATCTGGCTCGTCGTGCTGCTGGTGGTGAACGCGTTCTTCGTCGGCGCCGAATTCGCTGTCATTTCGGCCCGCCGCTCCCAGATTGAACCGCTGGCCGCCCAAGGCAACAAGGCCGCTAAGACCACCCTGTGGGCCATGGAACACGCCACGCTCATGCTCGCCACCAGCCAGCTGGGCATCACGGTGTGTTCGCTGCTCATCCTGAACGTCTCGGAGCCGGCCATTCACGGTCTGCTCGAATACCCGCTCGCGGGCACCGGGCTCTCCGAGGGAATGATCAGCACAATCGCTTTCAGCTTCGCGTTGATTCTGGTGACCTTTCTGCACGTTGTCTTCGGCGAGATGATCCCCAAGAACATCTCGTTCTCCGTTCCCGAAAAGGCCGCCCTTATTTTGGCACCACCGCTCGTGTTCGTAGCTCGGGTGTTCAACCCGATCATTTTCAGCCTGAACTGGCTGGCCAACGGCGTACTGCGACTGTTCAAGGTCGAGCCGAAAAACGAGGCGACGAGCGCGTTCACGCTCGACGAGGTCGCGAGCATCGCCCGGCAGTCCACCCGGGAAGGCATGCTGCAGGATGCCTCCGGCACGCTCACCGCGGCGTTCGAGTTCACGGCGAAAAAGGTGTCCGACGTGCAGGTCCCGATCGAATCGATGGTCTGCCTGCCGTCGACGGCCTCACCGGCCGACATTCAGCGGGCCGTCAGCCAGCACGGTTTCTCGCGGTACATCCTGACCGACGACGACGGTCAGCCGAGCGGCTACCTGCACCTCAAGGACGTCATGGATCTCACCAGCGGCGACACCTTCACTCAGCCGGTGCCGAGCAAACGCCTGCGACGTCTCGCATCCGTTTCGTGTAACAGCGAATTGGAAGACGCGCTCGCGTCGATGCGTCGCCTTGGAGCGCACGTAGCAACGTCGTTCAACGCGAACGGAACCGTGACCGGTGTGCTCTTTCTTGAGGACATCATCGAAGAACTCGTCGGTCAGGTCGAGGACGCCACCTCGATCTGACCTGGCGGCTCGCAATCGAGCCAACTACACTCATTTGGATGCTTAGCGAAAATCAATCCGAGGGTTTCGTGCGGGTGCGCGGTGCCCGCGAGAACAACCTGCGCAATGTGAACGTCGATGTGCCCCGGGACGCCATCGTGGCGTTCACCGGCGTCTCGGGCTCCGGCAAGTCCTCGCTCGCCTTCGGCACGATCTTTGCCGAGGCCCAGCGCCGCTTCTTCGAGTCGGTAGCGCCCTACGCGCGTCGACTCATTCAACAGGGACATACCCCGCACGTCGACGAGATCACCGGACTGCCGCCAGCGGTCGCCCTGCAGCAACGCCGTGGAACACCAAGTTCCCGATCGAGCGTCGGCACGGTCACCACCCTCTCCAATTCACTGCGAATGATGTATTCCCGTGCCGGCATATATCCAGCGGATACTGCCGGTCGCCTCGAATCCGACTCCTTTTCGCCGAACACCGCGATGGGCGCCTGCCCCCGCTGCCATGGCTTGGGCATGGCGCACACGGTCAGTGAAGAGTCGATGGTGCTAGACGCCACCCTCAGCATTCGCGACGGCGCCATCGCGGCCTGGCCCGGTGCCTGGCAGGGCAAAAACCTGCGCGATATCGTCGCGGTGCTCGGCTACGACATCGACCTGCCTTGGCAGGACCTGTCCCGCGCCGACCGGGACTGGATTCTGTTTACCGAGGAGCAGCCGGTGGTCGAGGTCGTGCCACAGCGCGACCGCATCGCCAAGCCCTACCAGGGGCGCTTCTGGAGCGCGAAAAGTTTCGTGCTGCACACCCTCGCTGACAGCAAGAGCCCGAATGTGCGGCAGCGGGTGTTGCGTTACGTCGACACCGGCCCGTGCCCGGACTGCAGTGGCAGCGGTCTGAAGCCCGAAGCCCTCGCCGTCACCGTGGCCGGGCACTCGATCGCCGTACTTAACGCCCTGCCAATGACGGCCCTGGCCGAGGTCCTTCGGCCGATCATGTCAAACGACTCTGCGTCAGAGGTGGCCGTCACCCTGGCCGGCGACCTTCTACGCCGCATCGATGTGCTGCTCGAACTGGGCCTCGGCTATCTGGCCCTCGGCCGGTCGACCCCCACGCTCTCGCCGGGCGAGATGCAACGGCTGCGCATTGCGACCCAGCTGCGCTCTGGCCTGTTCGGGGTCATCTACGTGCTGGATGAGCCCTCGGCCGGCCTGCACCCGGCCGACGCCGAGCCACTGCTGCTGGTGCTCGAGCAGCTCAAGCTCTCGGGCAACTCCGTCTTCGTGGTCGAACACAATATGGACGTCGTCGGGCGAGCCGATTGGGTCGTCGACGTCGGTCCTCGGGCCGGCGAGGGTGGCGGCGAAGTGCTCTACAGCGGGCCGACCGCCGGGCTGGCCGAGGTCGAGACGTCCGTCACGCGGCAGTACCTGTTTGCTGCGGAGCGCGAGCGCGTGACACGGGGCGAGCTGCGGCAGCCGCTTGGCTGGTTGGGCCTGCACGACGTGACCCGGCACAACCTACAGGGTCTCGATGCGCAGATTCCGCTCGGGGTGTTGACGGCCGTCACCGGCGTCAGTGGCTCGGGCAAATCCACGCTGATCAGCCAGGTGCTCGCCGAGGCCGTCGGTCGACACCTGCACCCCGACCCCGATGATGTTCCGGTGCTCGATCTGGGCGACCCCGATGCCGAGGTTGAGTTCGACTCGAGCCCGGTCGCCGCGGTCACCGGCCTCGAAGCCGTGGATCGCCTGGTGCAGGTCGACCAGAAGCCGATCGGCCGCACCCCGCGCTCCAACCTCGCCACCTACACCGGCCTGTTCGATGCCGTGCGGGCCACCTTTGCCGCCACCGACGAGGCCCGAGCGCGCGGCTTCACCGCGTCCCGGTTCTCGTTCAACGTAGCCGGCGGTCGCTGCGAGACCTGCCTCGGTGAGGGTTTCGTGGCCGTCGGACTGCTCTTTCTGCCGGGCAGCTACGCACTCTGCCCGGACTGCGGGGGTTCGCGTTACAACCCCGGCACCCTCGAGGTGAACTACCACGGCAAGAACATCGCCCAGATACTCGGCCTGACAGTGGATGCCGCACTCGACTTTCTCACCGACGTCACCGTCGCCGCGCGCAGTCTAGAAACCCTGCGCGAGGTGGGCCTTGGCTATCTAAGACTCGGGCAGCCGGCCACCGAACTTTCCGGCGGCGAGGCTCAGCGCATCAAGCTCGCAACCGAGTTGCAGCGCGCCCGGCGCGGCCACACCCTCTATCTGCTCGACGAGCCGACGACGGGGCTGCATCCGGCCGACGTCGAGCTGCTCCTGCAGCAGCTCGGGCGGCTAGTCGACGCCGGCAACACCGTGGTCGTTGTCGAACACGAGATGGACGTGGTCGCCGCGGCCGACTGGGTAATCGACCTCGGCCCCTCCGGTGGCGACCAAGGCGGCCAAATTATCGCTGTCGGCACCCCCGCCACGGTGGCTGCGCATCCCACGAGCCGCACCGCGCCCTATCTCAAGCTCCGCCTCGCCTAAAATTCCCGCCTCATCCCGGTTCTTGGTGGCTAATTCAGGAGAACTAGGCACCGGCAGCAAGCCCAGCCCGAGATTGTGGGGCAGACACCGGGCCAGCCGCCGATTTTCCTGAATTAGCCCCCAAGACCAGGCCCGCCACATGGGGTTGTAACTTTCCGGCGAATCCGAGTGCAGAAGAATAATTCACACCCTGCAAAACGCTGCACCTAGAGGCGCGCACAGCATGCCGCCCCGGGGGCGCGCGGCCGCTCGTTTTTGCACTTCCCTTTTCGCACGACCGTCAGGACCAGTTATGACTACAACAGCCAGCGCGCCCACGACCGAGGCCAAGCTCCACCCGGACGCCAAGCGCAACCAGTTGGTGATCCGGCTGCTGCTGGTCTCCGCGTTCGTGGTCATTTTGAACGAGACCATCATGGGCGTGGCCCTGCCGCACCTCATGAAGGACCTCAGCATCACGGCGACCGCCGCGCAGTGGCTGACCACCGCGTTCATGCTCACGATGGCCGTGGTCATTCCGATCACCGGTTTTCTCATTCAGCGTTTCAACACCCGTCCGGTATTCATCGCGGCAATGACGCTGTTCAGCACCGGCACCCTGATCGCCGCGCTCGCTCCTGGCTTTGAGGTGCTGCTGCTCGGCCGCATCGTGCAGGCCAGCGGAACGGCCATCATGATGCCGCTGCTCATGACCACCGTCATGACCCTCGTCGCCCCCGCCTCACGCGGCAAGACGATGGGTAATATCTCCATCGTCATCTCGGTCGCCCCGGCGATCGGCCCGACCATCTCGGGCATCATCCTCAGCGTGCTCGACTGGCGCTGGATGTTCATTATCGTGCTGCCGATCGCCATCGGCGCCCTCGTTCTCGGCGCCTCACGCATCCAGAACGTGACCACGCCGCGCGAGATTCCGATCGACGTGCTCTCGGTCATCCTCTCGGCCTTCGGCTTCGGCGGGTTCGTCTACGGTCTGAGCAACCTCGGCGGCGCAACCGCTTCCGGCTGGGTGCCACTGGGCATCGGCCTGGTCGCCCTCGCCCTGTTCGTGCTGCGCCAGGTGCAGCTGCAGCGCACCGATCGCGCCCTGCTCGACCTGCGCGTGTTCAGCTCGCGCACCTTCACCCTCTCGATTTCGATGCTCAGCATCAGCATGCTGGCCCTGTTCGGCACGATCATTCTGCTGCCGCTGTACATGCAGGACGTGCTCGGCATGACCGCCCTCGCCACCGGGCTGCTGCTGCTGCCGGGTGGCCTGACCATGGGGCTGCTCGCGCCATTCGTCGGCCGAATTTACGACCGTCGCGGGCCGACTATTCTGCTGGTGCCCGGATCGATCATTGTTAGCGCCGCCTTCTGGACCATGACAATGATGGGTGAAACGACCGAGCCGTGGATGCTCATGGTCACCCACATCGGCATGAGCGCCGGCCTGTCGCTGCTGTTCACACCGCTCTTCACGTCGGGCCTCGGCTCGCTCAATCCCCGCCTGTACTCCCACGGCAGCGCCGTCGTCGGTACCGTACAGCAATTGGCCGGTGCCACCGGAACGGCCCTGTTCATCGCCGTGATGACCTCGCAGTCGGCCGCGCTCATGGCGCAGGGCGTGTCGGAAATCTCGGCCACGGCCTCCGGAATTCGCGGCGCGTTCCTGTGCGGCGCGATCATCTCGCTGTTCGCCATTCCCGCCGCATTCCTGGTGCGGCGTCCGCCGCTCGGCGATTCTGTGTCGATCGGGCACTGACCGGTCAAGGTCCAGTTCAGCGGATGCGCTGGGCCAGCACCGCAGGATGCTCGGTCGGCAGTCCATGCCGCCGACCATTCTGCAGCATCGCCAGATTCTTCTTCTCCCAGTCGCCGAGCGCCTGCCGGAGCGAGTCGATGGCGGCGCTCTCCGCGCAGGAGCTGATGGTGCGGCCGCAGGAGCACTTCGCGGCCGTACCATCGTGGTGCAACTGCGCCACGCGCCACAGGGCGGCCATCGCCCAGTCGATCTGCCGCCGGGCAAGCTCGGTGTTGCGTTCGGCACGCTTGACCAAATCGTTCTGCAACAGGTCGCGCACCCCGTCGATACCGGCCGCGAATTGGCCAGCCACGAGCGTACTGAGCTCGGCGACCTGGTCGCGCAGTGCGGTCAGATCCGTGTCGCGGGCGACGAGCAGGGCATCCGTTTCGGCAATGTACTCGCCGTGGGCCGTCTCGGAAGCCGCCCAGCGCGTCGTCCACAACCGTACGTGCTCGAGGTCGCGGCGTTCACTCTTCTCGGCCCCGATGTGGTGCACGCAGAGCGCACAGACGACCTGGTCGCTCGATGAGGTGAAGTGGAAGGGCTGCGGCGCGAGGCAGCACAGGCAGGGTACCTCGAGGTCGGCGTACAGCGGATGCGCATGCGTCACGATTGCTCCCATCTCACGGATTGTTCTTTCGAGAATACCGGTGCCGAGTTCGTTCCCGAAAAATCACGTGTGCATTTCTGCACGGCACCCCTGTGCAAATCGCACTTTGACAGTCACCAGTGCGAAGCGCAAGCTAAGACGAGCCAGACGACGTGTGAATGAGCGCGTTGTGTCAATGACGACACGGGGGAGACCCATGAGCACGACTAGATCCAATATCCGACAGGACGTACATACGTCCGGACTGAAAAAGGTCGTCGCAGCCTCCATGGCCGGCACGGTCGTCGAGTGGTACGAATTCTTTCTCTATGCCTCGGCCGCAACGCTCGTATTCGGTACCCTGTTCTTTCCGAACGCGGGCAGCGAACTTGAGGGCATCATCGCGGCGTTCGCGACCTACGCCGTCGGCTTCTTGGCTCGCCCGATCGGCGGCATCGTGTTCGGACACTTCGGTGACAAGTTCGGCCGTAAACGCCTGCTCCAGTTCAGCCTCGTGCTCGTCGGCGTCGCCACCTTCCTGATGGGCTGCCTGCCAACATTCCAGCAGATCGGCTACCTCGCACCGATTCTGCTCGTGCTACTGCGCTTCATTCAGGGCTTCGCCGTCGGCGGTGAATGGGGCGGCGCCGTGCTGCTCGTCGCCGAGCACAGCCCGGAGAAGTCGCGCGGATTCTGGGCCAGCTGGCCCCAGGCTGCCGTACCCATGGGAAACCTGCTAGCCACCGCTGTTCTGTTCGTGCTCGCCTCGACGCTGTCCGACGAGGCCTTCCTCAGCTGGGGCTGGCGCGTCGCCTTCTGGCTCTCCGCGGTGATCGTGCTCATCGGCTATTACATTCGCACCAAGGTTAGCGATGCTCCGATCTTTCTCAAGGCGCAGAAGGAGGTCTTGGAGGGTGATAAGGGCTTCGGCATCGTCGAGGTCTTCCGCCGCTACCCGCGTGGAGTGTTCACCGCGATGGGACTGCGCTTCGCCGAGAACATTCTCTATTACCTGGTCGTGGTGTTCTCGATCACGTATCTGAAGATCATCGTAGAAATGGACACCTCTCGCGTTCTGCTGCTCCTACTCATCGCCCACGCGATTCACTTCATTGTCATTCCGCTCGTCGGCCACCTCTCCGACCGCGTTGGCCGCCGCCCGGTCTACTTCGTCGGCGCCGTGCTCGCCGGCACCTGGGGTTTCTTCGCCTTCCCCATGATGGACACCGCGAACGACTTCATCATCATCGTTGCGATCATGATGGGCCTGCTGTTCCACGCGCTCATGTATGCCGGCCAACCAGCCATTATGGCTGAAATGTTCCCCACCCGCATGCGCTACTCCGGTGTCTCCCTCGGTTACCAGGTCACCTCGGTAATCGCGGGGTCCATCGCCCCGATCATCGCCGTGAGCCTGCTCTCCACCTTCGAGTCCTCAGTGCCCGTGGCCATCTACCTCGCGGCGGCATGCCTCGTGACGGCCCTCGTCGTGCTGACCCTTAAGGAGACCCGCGGCCTGTCGCTGCACGACATTGATGCAGCGGATGCCGCCGATTTGGCCGATCGCGCCGCCTCTGCCGCCGATTTGGCCGGGACCAGCAGCGGTCGATAGCGCGGCTTCACCGGGGGCTCGGTTCAGGGGCGATCGAGCCGCCGTCGATGCGCTGCCACCCCATTCTTGGTGCGGTTGGAGAGCATCCGCTTGCCGAATCAGTCGGTGAACGCGGCGGGCCGACTCGCGATCTCGAGGGTGATCGCCTCGATCGCGGCGCGCACCACAGGCGAACGCAACGATTCGGCCCGCACCACCGCCCAAATCGGCAGCTGGCGCTGAAAATCGTCGGGCAGCACCGGAACGAATTCCGGCCGATCGTGCACAAGGAAATTGGGCAGCAGTCCGATTCCGGCGCCGGCCTGCACGGCCTCCAGCTGCGCGAACAGGCTGGTCGACTGAAAGGTCGTGGCGGCTTCCGGCAGCTGCGACGATCGGTAGCCCAGGTCGGTCACGAGCAAGGCGCTCTCGACGTACGACACGAAACTGTGCAACGCAATATCGTCGAGCGACTGCGGCACTCCGCGCTCCCGGAGGTACTCGCGGCTGGCATAGAGCCGCAGAAAATAGTTGGTGAGAAACATGGCCTGCGCGTTGTTGACGTCGTTGCGTCCAGCCACGATCTCCAGGTCGACACCCGACCGGTTCTGACTCACCTTGCGGGTGGCGCTGAACATTTCGATATTGATGCTCGGGTGCCCCTGCTGCAGCTTCACGAGCGCCGGCGTCACGATCTCGGCCCCGAAGCCGTCGATCGTGCTGATGCGCAGCAGTCCCGACAGCGGGTCCTTCTGGCTGATCGCTGCGCTGAGCACCCCGAGTCGGTCTTCGATCGCTTCGGCAGCACTGACCGCGTGCCGGCCTAATTCGGTGAGCTCCCAGCCGTGCGGGCTGCGTTCGAGAGTGCGGCCACCCAACTCCTGATCAAGTGAGCGGATGCGTCGCGAAATTGTCGTGTGCGTGGTGCCGAGTGCCTCGGCGACCGCATTGAACCGGCCTAACCTGGCCACGGTGAGCAACACGAGCAGATCGTTCGGGCTCGGAAGTTGATGTGCATTCACGAATCAGCCCCTTCCAGTGTGTGCATTTGCGCACATAGCCTCTGTGAATTATTGCCTTGATTGCACTCTATCCGGCTGCGAGGGTGGAGGGACACAAGCAAAGGAGCTTCAAATGTCTGTAGTCGCATGGATCGGATTGGGGAACATGGGCGGTCCCATGTCCGCCAACATGGTGGCTGCCGGCCACGAGGTGCGCGGGTTCGACCTGAATCCGGATGCCGTCGCCGCCGCTGCCGAGGCGGGGGTCACCGCCGTGTCCAGCATCGCGGCGGCCGTGGCCGGAGCCGATGTCGTCTTCACCATGCTGCCCAAGGGTGAGCATGCCCGGTCGGTCTACTTCGGCGCCGACGGGGTGCTGGCCAACACCGACACGACAGCGCTGCTGGTAGATTCCTCCACTATCGACATCGACACCGCTCAAGCCCTGCACGACGCGGCGGCCACGGCGGGCTTTCGCTTCGTCGACGCCCCGGTCTCCGGCGGTATCAGCGGCGCAACGGCGGCAACATTGACCTTCATGATCGGCGGCGAAATCGGCGCGGTTGCCGCCGCTACAGCGTTCATCCAGCCGATGGCAGCGAATATCATCCCGACCGGAGGCGCGACGACCGGCCAGGCTGCAAAGATCTGCAACAACCTCATGCTGTTCATCAACCTCGCCGCAACCGCCGAGGGCGCCGTGCTGGCCGAGCGGCTGGGACTGGACAAGCAGGTGTTCTGGGATATCGCATCCGTTTCATCGGGCGATAGCTGGGCGCTGCGCACCTGGTACCCGATCAAGGATGTGGTCGCCACGGCCGCCGCGAACCGGGACTTCGCCCCGACCTTCACTACCGACCTGGCCAGCAAGGACATCGGCCTCGCCATCGCGGCGGCCCGCGCCACCGACACTCCGCTCGAAATCGGCGAGCACGTCGCCAAGCTGTTTCAGCGGCTGATCGACGAGGGCGAGGGCGGCAAAGACTGCTCGATGATCGTCAAACTCGTCGACGGCACCCTGCAGTCGCACAGCTGGACCATGTCATCAACGAGAAAGAGAACTCCTATGCAAACAATTCCCCACTACATCAACGGCCAGCGCGTCGAGTCGGCCGAGCGGTTTGGCCCGGTATTCAACCCGGCCACCGGTGTGCAGGAGAAACAGGTCGTCCTAGCTTCCCGCGCAGTCGTCATCGACGCGATCGAGTCCGCCAAGGCGGCCCTTCCCGAGTGGCAAACCAGCACCCTGGCCAAGCGCACCGCCATCTTCTTCAAGGTGCGCGAATTGCTCGCCGAGCGCACTGCAGAACTGGCGGCGATCCTCACGAGCGAGCACGGCAAGGTGCTCTCTGACGCGGCCGGCGAGATCACCCGTGGGCTCGAGAACATCGAGTTCGCGACCGGCCTCGCCCACATGCTCAAGGGCGACTTCTCGCAGCAGGTCTCCCACGGAATCGACGTGCACTCGGTGCGCCAGGCCGTCGGCGTCGTTGCCTGCGTCACTCCGTTCAACTTTCCAGCCATGGTGCCGCTGTGGATGATCGGCAGCGCCCTCGCCTGCGGCAACACCGTGCTGCTCAAGCCAAGCGAGAAGGACCCGTCGTCGGCGATCTTCATCGCTGAGATCTTCACGGAGGCCGGTCTGCCCGCCGGCGTGCTCAACGTCGTGCAGGGCGATAAGGAGGCCGTCGACGAGCTCCTCGACAACCCTGCCGTCAAGGCGATCAGCTTCGTCGGGTCCACTCCGATCGCCAAGTCCATCTACAGCCGTGCCGCCGCAAACGGCAAGCGCGTGCAGGCCCTCGGCGGAGCGAAAAACCACATGGTCGTGCTGCCAGATGCCGACCTCGAGATGACAGCGGATGCCGCCATCAACGCCGCCTACGGATCCGCCGGGGAACGCTGCATGGCCGTGAGCGTGCTCGTGGCCGTCGGCGGCATCGCCGACGACCTCGTCGCCGCAATCGAGAAGCGCATGAAAAAACTCATCATCGGCCCCGGAACCGATCCGACCTCACAGATGGGCCCACTCATCACCGGCGATCATCGCGACCGAGTCGCGTCCTACCTGGCCGGCGCTGAGTCCGCCGGCGCCACGATGGTCGTCGACGGTCGGGCGCAGAACTTCGCCAGCGACGGCTTCTTCCTCGGCGTCAGCCTGATCGACCACGTCACGCCCGGCATGAAGGTCTACACCGATGAAATCTTCGGCCCGGTACTCTCGGTCGTGCGCGTCGACACCTTCGACGAGGCGGTAAAGCTCGTCAACGAGCACGAGTTTGGCAACGGCGTGGCCTTGTTCACCCGCGACGGCGGGGCGGCTCGGCAGTTCGAGTGTGAAATTGAGGCTGGCATGGTCGGCATCAACGTGCCTATTCCGGTGCCGGTCGGGTCGTTCTCCTTCGGCGGCTGGAAGAACTCGCTGTTCGGCGACGCACACATGTACGGACCGGACAGCATCCGTTTCTACACCCGCGCCAAGGTCGTCACGACCCGCTGGCCCGACCCTGCCACCTCCGAGATCAACCTCGGCTTTCCCCAGTTGGCGTAAATCCGCGCGGGTCCCCTCGGGGACCCGCAGACGTTTCCTGGCGGGGCTAGGGTGTGGAGGTGCCGTCTTCAGCCCAGCCCACCGCCACGCACGAGTTCGTCGCCGGGACCGCATTTCTCGGTCGCGGCCTCAAAATGTGGATAACCTCACCCCGTCTCATGCTGCTCGGCGCCCTGCCGGCTCTCATCGTCGGCATTCTCTATCTGGTCGGCATCGTGGTACTGCTCGTCAACGTCGAGACCATCGCCGTCACGATCAGCCCGTTCGCGAACGGCTGGGACGAGCCGTGGCGCACGGGCGTGCGAGTCCTGGCCGGCGCGGCGGCCGCAGCGGCCGGCATCCTCTTGCTTGCTTACACCTTTGTGGCCGTGACGCTGATGATCGGGGACCCCTTCTACGAGCGCATCTGGCGTGCGGTCGAGACCGACCTCGGCGATGCGCCAGTCGAAGCTAAGCGCGGCCTGTTGCGCCCGATCGCGGACGCCCTGCGGTTGGTCGCCCTCGCTGTGCTGGTCGCTCTCTTGCTTCTCCTCTGCGGCCTGGTTCCCGGACTCGGCCAGCTGATCGCGCTCGTTCTCGGGGCTGTTTTGGGCGGCTGGATCCTCACCCTCGAACTCACCGGCTTCGCCTTCGACGCCCGCGGCTTCACCCTCACCCAGCGACGACGGATGCTGCGCGCCCGCCAATCCCGCAGCCTCGGTTTCGGTGTGCTCACCTACCTGCTGTTCCTGATTCCGGGCGCGGCGGTCATCGTGATGCCCGCCGCTGTCGCGGGCGCAGCCTTGCTCAGCCGGGACGTGCTCGAAGCGACGAAACCGAGCGATCAGCGCTGACGGTGAATGATTCTCCCGCCGCGCGCCGCGATGGCGCGAACCACGACCGGGCGCGCCCCGATCCAGATCGTAGCCATGAGCAGGATCGAGCCGACGAAGATCCAGACACCGAGCCAGCCGTCGTCATTCCGCGCCGCATACATGTGGTTCAGGTTGGCCCGGGCGCCGGTCGTGAGTACGAGCAGAACGTGCACGACAATGAACGCCACGAAGAAGACAAACACCGCAAAGTGCAGCTTGCGCGCGACGGGCAAGGGAAAGACCCGATCAAGTCGCCGAAACCGGGCAGAGAAGCCGGGGGACATGCGTAGGCCGGTAACGAGCGCGATCGGTGCTGCCACGAATACGACCGTGAAGTAACTGAGCAGTTGAAGGGCGTTGTAGTGCGCCCAGCCGTTATCCGTCGGCCAGTTCAGCGAGGCATATTGCAGGCTGGCCGACACGGCGTTGGGAATGACGTCCCAGTTGGTGGGCACAATTTTGAGCCATTGCCCGGTCGCGAACAACAGAACATAGAAGACGATCCCGTTCACCAGCCACAGCGTGTCGAACACGATGTGCTGCCATAAATCGAGGGTGATGCGGATCGGCGGATTCTTGGTGCGCAACCAGCCGGTATTGGTGCGCGTCCAGAAAATGGACGGGCGTTTGGTCGTACGCACCTGCCAGCCGGTCCTAAT
This sequence comes from Cryobacterium sp. Y62, assembly GCF_002929785.1. Classification (NCBI taxonomy): domain Bacteria; kingdom Bacillati; phylum Actinomycetota; class Actinomycetes; order Micrococcales; family Microbacteriaceae; genus Cryobacterium; species Cryobacterium sp. Y62. The sequence continues at coordinate 70,022 of NZ_PJJK01000102.1, forward strand.
GACGAACAGAATGAAAAAGGCGTTGAGCCCGTGCTGCCAAGCCAACCAGGCCGGCACTCCGACCGGTGTCGCGGCCGGATGGGTCGACACACCGGGGTAACTGCGTGTGAAGTCGTCGACCGAGGGAAGGGCACGCATCCCGTTCGCCGCGAGCACCACGATGGCCGCGACCACGAGCAGGACAGGCACGATCCAGGCCAGCCACATCCACCGGCTCGGCTGATAGGTACGCAGTCGAAAGGCACTGCGCCGAAGGGCACCCATCGTCATCGCGTTCCGTTCTCGCCTGAGCTTGTGCAGGGCGTCCCCGCAAGGCTACTTGCCCTCTCCGACGCGGTGTAGATCCCCGACGCGGTGGGTCATATAGCGGACAGCTGAACTAGGTCTTCCGGCAGACCACCCCGCGGGCACTGCGCTGCTATTGATTCAAGTTCTTGACCATTCCGGCCGGCCAAGGAACCACGATCGCACCGACGAGGGACCGGAGGAGGCTCTCATGTCAGTGAAGTTGCACTTCAGCCCAGTATCCCCACGACAGCGAGCAGCCGAGCCACCGGGGTGAAAACCTTCGTCACATCGTGTGATCCGCCTCATAGTCGTCGAAGAAGATGCTTTCTACAGGCCTGCCGAACAGTCGGGCCAGCCGAAGGACGAGGGGAAGGCTGGGGTTGAACCGACCGGCCTCTATGGCGTTGATGGTCTGTCTAGAGACCCCGACGTTCGTGGCCAAGGTTTCTTGGGACCATTTCCGCGCCTGCCGGAGGGCCTCGACGTCGTTCCTCATGCCGTGGCCCTGGTGGCTGCTTTCCTGATCACGGCATGGCGTACCCAGAAATCAACGATGAGAACAACGGCGAGGCCGATCAGCACCCAGGCGGGATTCGTCTGAGTGGGAAAGATGATGAAAAGGCATCCCGTGATGACAGTGAGGAGCACCATATCCAGGAACGTTTTGGACTGAGCTTCCACGGCCAGATGGCGTTCCAGGCTGTCGGGTCTGGCCGTCAGCTCACGGCGCTCCGTGCGCCGGCGGAAGATCATCGTTCCGATCGACACCGACATCAGGGAAGCGAAGACCGCCGCGGTAAGGGCAGTAATGACCCACGAAGCTGCACCGGCTTCTTGAGCGGCGCCGAGAAAACCCCCCCAAGGTGCCGCACACGACAACACCGATTGCGATGTAAATGAACCGCACCTTCATGCTGAACTCCTTTGCTGAATGACCGAATATGGAAAGTTCACTTTCCATATTAGAAGGCATTCAGACGAAAGTCGGTGTATGGCCGGGCCAAAATGGCGCGGCGCCACCGGCCCGTTCGTCACTGGTGTCAGCTGGCTAGCTTTCCTCTAGCGACATTCGGGGTACAGGAGGCGCTGGAGGTAGATGCGCAGAGTGTTCAAACACTGGCTACTCTGCCCTCCCTTGAAGTGTCTTGCGAAGGATCGTTACCAAACGCCACCCGTCACAGACCTGAGCGTCGAATATTCGACGAAGTCTCAAACCACCCGTAGAGACCGTCTCTATCGGCTTGGTTTCACATCCTCCGGTCTGCGAGCCTCGACGAGCTCTTGGGCCATGGTGCTTGCTTCGCGGACGAGAGCAGCGTCGCGGCCGACTTTCGCTGCTGTGATGGCCGCGTCGTAGAGCAAAGCCAGGCGGGATGTCACCGTGGCGGCAGTGCCCGCACCTATGAGGTTGGCCAGGTGTGTGCGAACGACGGCGCGGTAGCGTTGTGCGACTGCGCCGACTGCCGCGCATTCCGGCAGTTCAATCACGGCATTAGTGAATGGGCAGCCGTGGAACGTGTTCAATTCGACTGAGCGGGCGAGGGCCTCAAATAGGGCTGCGATCCGCNCGGCGCGGTAGCGTTGTGCGACTGCGCCGACTGCCGCGCATTCCGGCAGTTCAATCACGGCATTAGTGAATGGGCAGCCGTGGAACGTGTTCAATTCGACTGAACGGGCGAGGGCCTCAAATAGGGCTGCGATCCGCTCCCAGCGCGGCGAGAGCGGATTGTCCAGTGCGTGGGCGTTTCTGATCCAGCCGTCTAGCTCCTGTTCCAGGTAAGCCACGACGAGA